>JAZSDB010000235.1:0-15200 GCA_045530975.1 Eubacteriales bacterium | reverse complement strand
CCGTTCCTACCACAACTCCCGATGTTGCATGGTACGAAGATTCTTACGTTTGCACTGCACAGTACAAGGCATTCGTTGAAGGTGACCCCGATGCACTTCCTGCAGGCGCAGAGGACGACACCACTGACAACGAAACCTCCGGCACTGCTCCCGCAGGCGATGCTTCCAGCATGATCGTATTTGCTGTTATCGCTCTCGTAGCAATCGCAGGTTCTGCAGTTGTTATTAAGACTCGCAAATAATTAATTTCACAAAAAAAGAGGCAGAAATGCCTCTTTTTTGTTTATATTTTCCTGCAAACTGTTGACAACAAAAAATGGCTGTGATATAATCCGAAATATGGGAAACCATAAAATTATAATAATTTAGAAAGGGAAATGAAAATGAAGAAACTTCTTGCTATTCTTCTTTCCGCAGCTCTCCTCGCTTCCATCCTTGCTGTATGTGCAGTTTCTGCCGGCGCAAAGACTTGGGAAGATGATCAGACTCTCAATGATGATGGTGATTATGTTTTCGACAATGCATACGGCTTCGTATTCACTCTTGCTTCTGTTGATGGTTCCATCGGCGGCGAAGACAACACTTTCATCACCAATTCCACCGCTTACCTCTCTGCTAACCCCAACTGGGCTATCTCTGTATTCCTTAAGGGAACAGATGTAGAGGGCGTATACAGCGTAATCAGTGTTCTTCCTACTCCTGCTGCTACCGCAGGTTGGGACATCAACACTCTCTGGCCTGCAGATGCAACTGCTTGCCTTATCGCACACTCTGCTTACTCTAACCCCAACGGTACTAACTACCAGGCAAAGTGCGCTGCTATGGCTCTCGCTGCTGATACTCTTATCAAGCTTGATGGCGACAAGGCTACCGTTCAGAACGAAGACGGCACCTTCGCAGCAGGTTCCACCTCTGATGAAGAAACCTCTACTCCCGCTCCCGAGAAGGTTCTTAAGAACATCGCTCTCGGTGCTACCTACACCACTTCTGCTCTTTATCAGCAGGGCGGTGCAGATGTAGAATGGGGCTGGGATCCCGAAGCTCCCATTGCATGGCCTGATGAAGACGGCAAGTCTCTCACCGATGGTGTTACTGTTGGCGAAAGCGCCGGCTACGGTGATCCTGCTTGGGCTGGCTTCCATCCTAAGACTCCCGACTATATCGAAAATGGTTACTCCTGGATCAAGGTTGACCTCGGTTCTGTTCAGAACATCGCTAACGTAAACCTCTACGTTGGTACCAAGCTCAACCCTGACAACGCAGGCGCAGGCATCTCTGCTCCCCAGGTTGTTGAATTCCTCGCTTCCGAAGACGGTGAAAACTTCACCTCTATCGCAAACGTAACTCCTAAGGAAGAACCTACCGAAGAAGTAGAAAAGGTTTCCGCAGGTACCGATATCAACGCTCGCTACGTAATGGTTCGTATGCAGAACACCGGTTGGATGTTCGTATCCGAAATCGAAGTAGAAGCTTACGTTGAATCCGAAACCGAAGATGACGACAGCTCCGCTACCTCTCCTGCAGGCGATGCTTCCAGCATGATCGTATTTGCTGTTATCGCATTCGTTGCATTGGCAGGTTCTGCTGTAGTTGTTAAGACTCGCAAGTAATTAGCTTATAAAGACGGCGCTTATGTGCCGTCTTTTTTTGCCTTCTTAAATATTAACAAATTGTAAACAATTCAAAAAGTACTTGCAAAATGTTGAAAGCTTTGATATAATGACGCTGTTAGTTTATGTTACTATCTACATATATAGATTTTAAGAAGGTGTTATTGTTGAAGAAGAAGTATCTTTCTCCTGAACTCAACAGAATAGTTTTTGAAGTAGAGGATATTATCACTCACTCTCTTGCTACTTCCGAAGGCGACAACGATATCGATTTCGGCGATCTCTTCGCGGCTGACGGTGAAAATCTTTACTACAACGGCGAAATAGTAGGCAAGTAATTAAGAGTATAAGTCTAAAACAAACGGTGCTTTGCACCGTTTTTTATTTTTGTATAATCCTCCAAAAGTTTGATGATTATACTTGATAATTTTGTTTTAAAAGCTGTTACCATTCATTGACACCCACACCTTTCTGTGGTATAATGATTCGTAATTGTATATAAGAGGAAGAAAATGAGAGAAAAGAAAGATTTTCAGCGCGATATTCCCTCTGAGGATGGCCTTTTTATCGGCAGAAATGCGGTAATGGAGCTTTTGAAAAGCGGTAGGACCATCGATAGAATATATATAAAAACAGGCCCTGCAGAAGGTGTGTTGAACGTTATCAGAGCCAAGGCGTTGGAGCAGGGAATACCTGTTTCCGAAACCGATATACGCCGTTTGGATAAAATGGCGGCAGGCGGTGTGCACCAGGGTGTTATAGCTGTTGCTGCTGAAACCGATTATCTTTCTGTGGAGGAATTGCTGGAGCAAACTCTCGAAAAAGGCGAAACGCCCTTCTTCTTGATATGCGATTCCATCAACGATCCTCATAACCTCGGTGCTCTTATCAGAACGGCGAACTGCGCCGGCCTGAATGGAGTTATTATTCCCAAAAGACGTGCCGTAGGTGTAAACGGAACTGTTGCAAAATCCAGCGCAGGCGCTGTTTTTGCGATGCCTATTGCACGTGTTACCAACCTTGTTTCCGCCGTGAAGTATCTGAAGGAAAAGGGTGTATGGGTCTGGGCTGTGGAAGCAGGAGGAAGACCCTATTACGAGCAGGATTTTAAGGGCTCCTGTGCGCTTGTTCTCGGCAGCGAAGGCGAGGGCGTTTCCGCACTGATGAAAAAAGAAAGTGATTTTATAGCAGGCATCCCCATGTTCGGCACGGTTAATTCTCTTAATGTGTCGGCGGCAGGTGCCATAGTAATGTTTGAGGCCGCAAAGCAGCGTAATAACTGAAAAGCAGGTGAATTTAATGCCCGACAAGAAAGGCGGAAGGCCTTCAAAGGACATATTGGATATACTTCGCGAGGCAAGGGAAGCCAATGATACCGCAATGGAATCGGCTCCTGCTCAGCGAAAGCCCGAAATGGAAAAAACAAAAAATCTTGCGGACGGCGATAAGCCCCAAAAGCGCACAAAGGTTACCAAGCGCATAAATGCCGAAACCGCAGAGCTAATAGATAAATACAGCACCCGCAAGCCGGATCCCGGCATGAGCGACACTCAGAAATTGCGTGCAAAGCTTGCCGAGCAAAACGAAAGCAATGAGCTATTGGGTTATCTTTCCGAAACCAAGCCCGCCGGCCCCGGCAAACGTGTGGAAAAGCTGTATGATATGATCAACGATGCTCGCACACGTACTCTTTCCGATGCGAAGAAAAAACCGCCCGTGGGCATTGACAGTGCTCGTTTCACGGAACAGGAGGCGGTTCCTCAGGAAGAGGAGTATGCTCAGGAGCAGATGTTCCCTCTTGGCGACACCATTCGTTTTGAAGCTCCCGTCAACGAAAGAGAGGTTGCCAGCTACGATTCCGACTATGAAAAGCTCACCGAAAAGGTAACTGAACGAGAAATGGAATTTGACGGTGACAGCGAAAGCGACGGTCAGGTTTCCTTTGTAAATGACGATGACGAGCTTTTGGTAGGCGGCGAACCGTTGGATGAAACAGATATAAATCTTCGTCTTGCCTTTGAAATGATGGATGACGAGGACGGATCTTTGGCAAAAATGGCGGAAGAAAACCGCAAAAAACGCCGCCGTGAGCACGAACGCAGGGAAGTAGAGCTGAATACGCTCAAATACACTTCCCGAGAACAAAATGCCACCGTGGCCGCACATTACCGCAAAGCAATGCACGGTTCTCTTGTAAGATTGTGCATTGTGGGCGTGTTGATGCTCTTGGTGATGTATATGGAGCTGGCTACGGCCAACAGCAATTTCCACCCGTCTTTCCTGCGTCAAGGGAATTTGGGTGCTGTTTACATTCTTGTTGACCTTCAGCTTTTGTTCTTTATTTCTCTGACAGTATTGTCTTCCATCCGTAACGGTATTGCAGGTATTGCTACATTTAAGCTGAATACCGACAGTCTTTTGGTGGTTTCTGTATTTTTCTCCACGGCATATTGTCTGGTTCTTTTGTTTACCGATCCCACCTCTGCTGCTTTGAAACTTTACAATCTGCCCTCTGCCTTTGCGGTATTCTGCTCGGCACTTTCTCAGTACCTTGTTGCCAAAAAGGATTACCGTTGCTTCCGTATTGTTGCGTCCAAGCGCCCCAAATATGTGGCCTGTGAGCTTAAAGGCGGAACTAAGGAAGCGGATGAGTTTTACAAGTATCTTTTTGAAGACAGCGATCTTTATACGGTAAAACGTACCAAATTTGCGATGGGCTTTGTTGAACGTACCGAGAAACGAGCTCAGTTCGAGGATGTTTTCAATTTCCTCGTGCCCCTTGTTTTCCTTGCGGGCGTAGCTGTGTTTGCGGCCATGAGCATAATGGGCAGGGATGCGGTAAGTGCTTATGCTGCATTTTCCGTTATTGTGGCGGCCAGTGTGCCTGCGGCATCCTTCTTTATGATTACATTGCCTGTTGTTGCCGCAAACCGTATCGGCGCAAAGCATTCCACTGCCTTTGTGGGTAATGCTATTGCAGAGGAATATTCCACCGCATCGGTGCTTTCCTTTGCCGATACCGAGGTATATCCCTCCAGCTTGGTTAAGATTACCAATATCCGTATGTATGGCGATTTCCGTATAGATGCTGTTATTACCGATCTTGCCAAGGTGTTCGGATATGTGGGCGGACCTCTTTCCAAGGTGCTTTCCGCCACAATGAGCGAACAGGTGGAAACACCCTCCCTTATTCGCCTTATCGAAGGTGCCAACGACGGTATCTGTGTGGCGATGGACGGTCACAATTATTTTATCGGTAAAAAAACATATATGCGCCGTTATCGTTTTGAAGCACCTATTGATGACGGTGATACCGCTTACGAAAAGTCTATGGGCTCTATAATGTATGTGGTTGTAGACGAAAATGTGGCGGCAAAGCTGTATATTAAATACACCATCAACCCCCTCTTCGATTCGCTTCTCAAGGATATGTACCGTGCAGGTCTTTGCCTTGGTGTGAAAACTCTGGACCCCAATATCAATAATGAGCTTATTTCCTCGGCCATAAAGTTCCGCAAGTGCCCTATTTCGGTGCTCAGAGGTAACGATCCCGATGATGTGGCAGGAGAGGTTGAAGAGGTTGACAGCGGTGTTGTGTGTAATTCCACACTGCACAACTTCCTTAAAATGTTCGCACTTTGCGATAAGGCACGCCATGTTACAAAGTGTAATGTTATAATCGGCATAATAAGTGTTGTTCTTTCCTTTGCCGCCGTGACTTTTCTTGCCTTCACGGATGATATAACCGCCATCGGCTCTTTCTATGCAACTGCATTCCAGCTTTTCTGGACCATACCCGTGTGGTTGATATCATTTTTGATGATGAGAAAATAATCAAATTGAAAATTTTTGGTTATTTCACATAAATTAAGCAATTTGCCACTTGATTATTTGTTCCAAATGATATATAATACTTCCAATGTATTATTATTTCTCGGAGGAACTTCATTATGGCTGGCTTTACATCTTCTCAAATAAGAAATATATGCCTTGTTGGGCATAGCGGCGACGGCAAGACTGCATTTGCTGAAGCAATGCTTTATCTCGCCAAAGTTACCGATCGTCTCGGTAAATCCTCGGAAGGAAATACCGTTTGCGACTTTGATCCCGAAGAAATCAAGAGAGGATATTCTATTTCTTCCACTCTTGTTAATTTTGAATGGAAGGGCGCAAAGATAAATATTCTTGATACCCCCGGTATGTTTGGCTTTGCAGGCGAAGCAAAGGCCGCAGCAACCGTTGCTGCAAGTACCGTTATCGTGGTTGACTCGAAGAGCGGCTGTAAGGTTGGTACCGAATTGGCATGGGAATTCTCTGCCGGTAAGCCCAAGGCCTTCTTTGTCAACAAAATAGACGATGAAAACTCTAATTTTGAATCTACCTTCAACAGTCTTCGTGAGCAGTTCGGCGCTACCGTTTGCCCTCTTCTCATTCCCTTTAATGAAGGCACCGGAGAGGTAGGCCTGTACAATCTTATCACCGATGAAGTTTTCACTTGCGAAAAGAAAACCGGCAAGCGTATCGAAGTTGCGCTTCCCGCACAGTATGCGGATAAGATTGAAGAATACAAGGTTGCTCTTAATGAATCTCTCGCTCTCACCAGCGAAGAGCTTATGGAAAAATTCCTTATGGAAGAGCCCTTTACTCAGGAAGAAAAGCTTCAAGCTCTTAATTCCGGCTTGCTCAGCGGCGATATAGCTCCCGTTTTCTGCGGCTCCGCTATCGATCTTGCAGGTATCCGCTTCTTCCTTGATACTGCTGCAGCTTCCTTTGTATCTCCTCTTGAAATGATGAAGGATGCAAAGGTTGACGGCGAAACCAAGCTCTTTGTATTCAAGACCGTTTCCGATTCCTTCGGTAAAAAGGTGTTTTTCAAGGTTATGAACGGCACACTCCGCAAGGATATGGTTCTCAATAATATCAGCAACGGTCAGCAGGAAAAATTCTCCAAGATTTGCACCTGCATAGGAAAGAAGGAAATTGAAGTTGACGAGATGATTACCGGTGATATCGGTTATGCTGTGAAGCTTTCCAATACCGGCGTTAACGATACCCTTACCGAAAGCGGCAGCGGTGAAGAATTCAAAAAGGTTAACTTCCCCTCGCCCTATTACACAATGGCTATTAAGCCCCGTTCCAAGAACGATGAAGATAAAATTTCTTCCGGCGTAACTAAGCTTTTGGAAGAAGATCCCACCCTCCGTTACGCAAATAATTCCGAAACCAAGCAGATGACTCTTTCCGGATTGGGTGATATTCACCTTGATGTAGTTTCTGCAAAGTTGAAGACACGCTACGGTGTGGCTATCGATTTGATCGAGCCCAAGATTGCATACCGCGAAACCATTAAGAAGAGTATTGCCGTTGAAGGTAAGCATAAGAAGCAGTCCGGCGGCTCCGGTCAGTACGGCCACGTAAAGATTACCTTTAGCCCCGGCGAAGAGGACGGCCTTACCTTTACTCAGAGTGTTGTTGGCGGTAACGTGCCCAAGAACTACTATCCCGCAGTTGAAAAGGGCTTGCTGGAAGCTATGGAAAAAGGTGTTCTTGCAGGATTCCCCGTAGTTAACCTGAAGGCAGACCTCTTTGACGGTTCCTACCACCCTGTTGACTCTAACGAAATCTCCTTCAAGCTGGCCGCCAAACTGGCTTATAAGGAAGGCCTTGCAAAGGCAAACCCTGTAATTCTTGAACCTGTCGGCTATCTCAAGTGTACTATTCCCACCTCCTATTCCGGTGACATTATGGGTGACGTAAGCAAGCGCCGCGGCAGAATTATGGGTATGAGCGAAAGCACAAGAAAGAATTATACCGTTATCGAAGCCGAAATTCCTATGGCTGAAATGACAGTATATGCTATCCAGCTCCGTGCCATGACACAGGGCAGAGGTACATACACCTTTGATTTTGTAAGATACGAGGAAGCTCCTTCGGAAGTTGCACAGAAGGTTATTGCCGAAGCGAAGGCCAACGCCGAAGAATAATATAGGTTTATAAGCAAATCATAGATTTGTTGAATAAAAGCAATCTATTTCCTAAAAAGTGAGGTTCATAAAATTATGAATGCAAAAACAGTACGCCGTATCATTACGATGCTCGGTCTTGTAATGCTGTTGGCGGTATCGCTGGCTGCTTGTGTAAACACAGATAAAGTTCCTGAGTACATGGACAATGATTACGCAGAACAGCAGAAAAACGAATCGGATACCAGCGAAACGTCAGACTCCTCCGAAGATGTAGTATCCACACCTGAAGGAGCAACCGCTTCTCCCACCAATATAAGCGTTACCAACATCACTCCCCGTACCGTGGCAATCAGCGGTAATTGTGCGGAAGGTGCTGTTGTAACGGTTGAAGGCGGCGTTGAGACGGTTTCTGCAAAATCCCGTGACGGATATTTCATCATTAAGGCCGAAATTCCCGACGATTACAACGTAAAGCAGCTGGACGTTATTGCACAGGTTGAGGGCTTGGAAGCTTCTCTTCCTACCACCGTTCTTGCTAATTTCAATGCTACCGCTCAGGACCGTCTTGACGGTAACAGCGTTACCGTAGGTTTGGATTCCCGTCTTTATTTTGAAAAGATGATCGATGACCTTGCGGGCAAAAACATCTACACCACCACTCAGCTTGCTACCATCCGTAGCCAGATCAGCAGTGACTATAAGGCATACGTGAAGGAAGCCGGCGAAAACGATGTGGATATGATCTATGTTTTGGTTCCCAACGTTACTTCTCTTTACGGCAACGAAATTATCCCCGAAGATACCTATAAGGAACCCTTCACCACTATTTATCAGCAGGTTAAGGATACCTTGGTTAACGGTACTACTGCAACCGTTATCGATATGAAGGAAGTTTTCGGAGCTATGATTTCCGAGGAATCTCTCGAATATCCCATTTACCGTGTAACCGACAGCGCCCTCAGTGATTACGGCGCATATCTCACCTACAAAGAAATTATGAACGTGGTTTCTTCCGATGAGCGCTTCACCGCTGCAGCTCCCCGTGCAATGGATGAGTTTGATTGGAAGGCCGTTGAAACTCTCGGCGGTAATCTTGTAAAGTACAGAGAACTCGATCCCGAGATTATCACCGAAACCACTCATATTGCAGTTCCTAAGTTTGATATGAGCATCGGTAGCAGCATTAAGCTTTCCTCTCTCCGTAAGTTCCTTGACGAAGAAGATGGCGACTACAACTACTGCACCGGCACTTCCGATGAATACAACGGAGTTGCTGAACGTCTTACCTTGGATAACGGCACTGTTACTACCAATGCCGAAACCGGTAAAACCGAAACCGTTTACCGTGAAGGTTTCCCCACTGCAGTTATCTATCGTGACGATGCAACCCTCGGTCTCACCGACATCCTTGCCGAAAGATTCAACAAGACTCTTTTCACTGCCAGCGGCACTCTCAGAGTTAAGCTCGGTGATGCGAGCAAGGTAGCGGCTCCCGGTAAAGCCCGTGCGGACTATATCATCGTTATCCTCTCCGAGGACAGCATGGATACCGCATTTGCATCCATCCTCAACTAATTAAAGCAAAAAGCTACCGTAAATATCTTTGCGGTAGCTTTTTTATGGTTAATATGAAATACGAAAATATAATTGAAGGGCGTTTTGTCAGCCGCCCGAACCGATTTATTGCCATTGTGAATATAAAGGGCGAAAATCAGGTATGCCATGTGAAAAATACGGGGCGGTGCAAGGAATTGCTTACAGACGATGCAAGAGTGATCCTGGAAAAATCATCCAATCCCAACCGAAAGACCGCATACGACCTTGTGGCGGTTTACAAGAACGGTATGCTGATAAATATGGACAGCTTTGCGCCCAATTTGGCCTTTGGTCAGTGGGCAGCAAAATCGGGATTTTTCGGTGATTGTCCGGTTGTAAAGCCCGAAAAGACCTATAAAAACTCACGTTTTGATTTTTATATAGAATCCGATGCCCGCAAAATCTTTGTGGAGGTGAAGGGCGTTACCTTGGAAAGGGAAGGGGTGGTAATGTTTCCCGATGCTCCCACCGAAAGAGGAGCCAAGCATTTAAATGAATTGGCCGATGCGGTGAAAAACGGATACGAGGCCTATGTGTTCTTTGTGGCACAGATGGATGATTGCAAGTATTTTACACCTAACGAAGCCACAGATATGAGGTTCGCAAATGCGCTCAGACGGGCGAAAAGCGAAGGCGTAAATGTGGTGTGTATGAATTGCCTTGTCGCTGAAAACGGTATGGAACTAAATGATTTCGTTCCCGTGTTTCTGTGATTAAAGATTGATTTAAGAAAAGATTAAAAACCGCAAAAAAAGAGGGTGATAAGCCCTCTTTTTATTTGTACAACCTAACATTTTTTTCGCAAGTGGCTTGATAATAAAAATTTAACGTGTTATAATAAAGTGGTTTATCGTGTGAAAGTGTTTGTATATTTCACGAATTTTAAATAATATCAAGGAACGCGTTTTTACCATGAGCATCACCAAAAATCTTACTGCACAAAATATCACATCAGCAAGCAAATGTATCCCTCTTGCAACCCCCACTATGCACGGTGAGGAAATGAGCTATATTGCCGAGGCCTTTGAGCGCAATTGGGTTGCACCTTTAGGATTTAATTGCGATCTTTTCGAGGAAGAGGTGGCAAGATATGTAAATGCACCCGAAAAGGGAATTGTAAAGCATGCACTATGTCTTACCTCCGGCACATCTTCCTTGCATCTTGCCTTTAAATTGGCAGGTGTGAAAAGAGGTGACCGTGTTTTTTGCAGTGATATGACCTTTGTTGCAACCATCAATCCTGCGGTATACGAAGGCGCTATTCCCGTTTTCATAGATTCCGAGAAGGACACCTGGAATATGGATCCCCTTGCTTTGGAAAAGGCATTTATTAAGTACCCCGAGGTACGTGTTGTGGTATTGGTGCATCTTTACGGCACTCCTGCCAAGATGGATGAAATTATGGCGGTTTGCAATAAGCACGGAGCAATCCTTATAGAGGATTCGGCAGAATCGCTGTCGTCATCGTATAAGGGACAGATGTGCGGCACCTTTGGTAAATACGGCATATATTCCTTTAACGGTAATAAAATCATCACGACCTCCGGCGGCGGAATGTTGCTTTGCGACAATGAAAAATGCAGAGAAAAGGCCCTTTTCTGGGCAACGCAGGCCAGAGATAAGGCACCCTGGTATCAGCATAGCGAATATGGCTACAATTATCGTATGTCCAATGTGTTGGCAGGTATAGGCCGAGGTCAGCTGCTGCATCTGGAGGAGCATAGAAATCGTAAAGAGAAAATTTATAATAAATATAAAGAGGGCTTTAAGGGTCTGCCCGTTAGTATGAACCCCTTCCAACAGTGCGGCAAACCCAATTTCTGGCTTTCTTGTCTGCTTATAGATAAGGGTGTGGATGTAAATCCGATGGATATTATCGAAAAATTGGCAGAAAAGAATATTGAATCCCGTCCTCTGTGGAAGCCGATGCATATGCAACCCCTCTTTGACGGCTGTGATTTTGTCACCCTTTGTGATGAGGCGGTGGATGAGGACATTTTCTCCAGAGGAATTTGCCTGCCTTCTGATATTAAAATGACAGATGCCGAGCAGGATTATGTTATAGAGGTTATCAAGTCCTGCTTTTAGAGGTTGATAATGTATTCGAGATTTTTCAAGCGAGTGTTGGATTTATTCCTTGCTCTTTCCGGCTTTTTGCTGCTATTTCCCATTATCGCTCTTCTTGCTGTAATCGGTGCGGTGGCAATGAGGGGAAACCCTTTTTTCACACAAATGCGCCCCGGAAAAATAGATAAAAAAAGCGGAGAGGAAAGGATTTTCAGATTAATAAAATTCCGTACCATGGATAACCGCCGTGATGAGCAGGGTAACCTGCTTCCCGATGAAGTGCGGTTGAATGCTTATGGGCGCTTTCTTCGTGCAACCTCTCTTGACGAGCTGCCCGAACTGATAAATATAATTAAAGGTGATATGGCCATTGTGGGGCCTCGACCTTTGTTGGTCAGATATCTCCCACGATACAGCCAAACCCAAAGAAGACGTCACGAGGTGCGTCCCGGTCTGACAGGTTATGCTCAGGTGTGCGGAAGAAACGCCATTTCCTGGGAGCAAAAGTTTGCTCTCGACGTGGAATATGTAGATAACATCACCTTTGCAGGTGATATGAAAATAGTTTTTTTAACAGTTAAAGCGGTTTTAAAGCGTGAAGGGATCAGCTCCTCTTCATCTGCAACGATGGAGGAGTTTTTCGGCAACGATAACTGATTTTGCGGAAAGGATGGCAGAGCAATGAACATAATGTTTACAAGCGTGGGCAGACGTGTAGAGCTTGTGAGAATGTTTAAAGCAAGCGCTGAAAAGCTTGGCGCTGAGGTGAAAATCTATGGTGCTGATTTGGATATGACTGCACCTGCACTGTATTTTTGCCACGAAAGATTGCAGCTGCCTCCCATAAAAAGCGAAAAATATATACCCACCCTGCTGGAGCTGTGCCAAAAGCACAATATCGCTCTTCTTATTCCCACTATCGATACCGATTTGCTTGTTTTGGCGCAAAATGCCCACCGCTTTGCGGAGATAAACACAAAAGTGCTTATCAGTAGCGAGGAAAATATTTCTATTTGCAGGGATAAAAGAAAAACCGCACAGTATTTTCATTCTCTCGGTCTGCACTCTCCTATGCCTACCGATGATATAAATAATTACAACGACGGCTTTCCTGCCTTTATAAAACCCCTTGACGGAAGCTCCTCGGTAAATGCCTTTGCGGTTTCGGATATGGCCGAATTGAAGGAATATGCTTCCCGTGTGCCCGACTATATCATACAGCCCTTTATCAAGGGAAGGGAATATACTGTGGATGTCTTTTGCGATATGGAGGGCAACCCCATTTATATTACACCTCGTATTCGTCTTGCCGTAAGAGCGGGAGAGGTATTGAAAACTCAAATCCGTCAGGATGAAAGCATAATTGCCGAGGTGGAAAAGCTGATTTCCCACTATAAGCCCTGCGGTCCCATAACCGTACAGCTTATAAAAGAAGAGAAAACCGACATAAATTGGTATATCGAGATAAATCCTCGGTTCGGCGGAGGCGCACCCCTTTCCATGAAGGCGGGAGCCAATTCGTCAGAGGCCCTGATAAGAATTTTGCAGGGTGAAGAATTGTCCTATTGCCCTTGCGCCGCAAGGGATTTGGAAACCTACTGCCGCTTTGACGACAGTGTTAAAGTTTGATATGAAAACAGTAAATTCGCTTTTCGATATTTTAAGTGAAAACAGCATAAGGGTTGTGCTTTTTGATCTTGACGACACTCTGTCGCCCGAAGAAAGCTATTGCTTCTCCTGCTTTAGTGAGGTGGGGGATGCGATGGAATTGCGTTTCGGCATCAATGACGCCTATGCGAAATTAAAGGCATTGTTTGCCAAGGATAAGGGTAGAGTTTTTAACCGACTGCTGGACCAAGAAAATATAGTATATACCGAAAATGATATAAAATCCCTTTTGGAGATATATAAAAATCATTTTCCTGCCATAGCATTAACCGACGAAAAGAAGGTACTTTTGGAGGAATTGCGCCGAAAGGGCTATCGTCTGGGAATAATTACCGACGGCAATCCCATACAGCAGGAAAATAAAATAAATGCGCTGGGACTTTCGAAGCTGGTAGATAAGATTATTATTACCGACAAGCTGGGCGGTTCGGAGTTTCGCAAGCCAAATCCCTGTGCCTTTCTGATGATGAAGGAGCATTTTGATGTGAATTTTGAAGAAATGCTTTATATCGGAGATAACCCCAAAAAGGATTTTGCCGTGAAGGCGGTTTATCCCATCATCACTGCGCAGGTGGGGGGCGGATATTATTCGCACAACGATTATAAAGACGGTATAATGCCCGATTATTTTTTGGAGGAAGCATTCTTAAAATAAGCAACGGTTACCGTTATGCAGATACCGAAGCTGTACGGAATGCGGGCTTTGATATAGAATATGAGGCCGAAGGACCGTCTGCCTTTTATCCGGGAGAGCAAAACAACCTGTAAATTTCGCAAGGAGCTTTGGGATGAAAATACTGTATATAACAACAATCGGCGCCACTATGGGCTTTTTTGAAAGCTTTATAAAAGAGCTGATTGCCGACGGTCATACCGTGGATATTGCCACCAATGCAGAGCTTTCTCCCGTGCCGGAGATTTATAACCGATTGGGCTGTAAGGTATATCCTCTTTCCTGCTCCCGTTCTCCTTTTTCCTCGGGGAATATAAAGGCGGTTAAGGAAATCAAAGGCATTGTGGCGGAAAATGGCTATGATATTGTTCACTGTCACACTCCCATTGCCGCCGCATGTACAAGATTGGCCTGCCGCAAAGCGAGAAAAAACGGCTTGAAGGTTTTTTATACCGCTCACGGACTGCATTTTTTCAAGGGTGCGCCTTTGAAAAATTGGGTTATATTCTATCCTGTGGAAAAGCTTTGCGCCCCTATGACCGATTTGCTTATAACAATAAATAACGAAGATTTCACACTTGCAAGAAAAAAATTAAAGGCAAAAAGGGTTGTATATGTACCCGGCGTGGGTGTGGATACATCTAAATATACATCTGTGACTATTGACAGAGCAGAAAAACGCTCTCAGCTTGCCGTTCCCGATGATGCATTTCTTCTTATATCGGTGGGCGAGGTCAATGAAAATAAAAATCACCGGGCGATAATTAAGGCAATTGCAGAGTCGGGCGTGCTTAATGCTCACTATATTATAGCGGGCGAAGGCAACCAAGAGGAGAATTTGAAAGCCCTTGCGCAAAATATGGGCGTGGGTGACAGAGTGCATCTGCTGGGTTATCGCAGAGATATAAATGAATTGTGTGCGGCTTCCGATGTCTTTTGCTTTCCCTCCTTTCGTGAAGGGCAGGGGCTTGCAGCCATTGAGGGGATGCTTTGCGGCTTGCCTTTGATAACCTCCAATGTGCACGGAATAAATGATTACAGCATAGATGATGTAAGCGGCTTCAAGTGCGCACCTACGGACATCTCGTCCTTTGCCAAGGCCATAAAAAAATTGGCGGAAAGCCCGTCATTGAGAGAAAAAATGGCGGAGCATAATAAAGCATTTGCGATGAGATATGACGTCAGTATTATAAACAAACAAATGAAGGAAATATATTTCGGGGAAAATTGAAATGTATAAGTACAATCCCAAGGTTTCGATAGTGATTCCGGCATACAATGCATCGAATTACCTTGCCGAAGCAATCGATTCCGCATTGGCGCAGACCTACCCCAATATAGAAATAATAGTTGTAAATGACGGCTCTGCCGATAATGGCGCCACCGCTCAGATTGCCGCCTCCTACGGGGACAAGATTCGTTATTTCCACAAGGAAAACGGCGGTTCCTCCTCTGCCCTTAATATGGGTATAAGCAATATGGAGGGCGAGTGGTTCTCCTGGCTCAGTCACGATGACCTTTATTTGCCGGGCAAGGTGGAGGAGCAGATAAAGTATCTGAATTCTCTCGGATTTGAGGAGGAAGAGCTGAAAGCTCAGGTGCTTTTTGCCGCCTCCCGTA
>JAZSDB010000045.1:0-3415 GCA_045530975.1 Eubacteriales bacterium | reverse complement strand
GTTATATCTTCTACATTTTCGGCATAGACATAGCAGGTATAGGAAGCATCTGCATCGACGGTGATAGTGTAGCTGCCGTCATCGTTTATAACGCCTGCATAGTCATCCAAAAGCTCATAATTAATCAGGCCCACTTCATATATGGAACCCTCTACAAAGACAGTTATGCTGTCGCCCACTTTTAAGTCTATGACGAAAAACTCTCCAAAGCCGTCAATACAGCTTGGTGTCCAGATACCTGTATTGTTATCAAAATGAGAATAACCGTCGGTGATTTCCGAATCGGGCGTAATAGGTCTTACGTCACAATTATTCAGCGCACCCTTGCTCACGGCGGTGGATACATACCATTGATATGTAACATTTTCGGTAGCATTTACAGCCACAGAGGGGCTATCAAAGGTAGGTTGCTTAGTAATGGCCAGCGGTGTTACATCTGCAAAAACCGCAGGTACGGAAAAGAGTATTGCAACCGTTAGAAGGGAACAAAGAAATTTCGTAAATACTTTCATATTTGCCTCCTGAATAATATTCTTTAATACCATATTATCATCCTGCATTTAAGTTTTCAATAGAAATTTAATCCAATTGCTTTTTTCGGTCCTTATGTATGAAATAATAAACAAGGACAGAAGCAAGAGGAAAGATTGCGCCAAGCAATATTCCCGCCTTCATTCCCAATTGCTCCGAGGTGAGCTTGAAGCTTATTGCCAGTTGGGAAAGGGTTGAATTTGACATAACAAGGTCGGTTACAACACCAACCAGCTGAGGACCGACAGATGCACCCATATCACCGCCTGCGGCCATCATAGCATAGATAAACACGCCGCCTGTGGGGAAATATTCCGAGGCAACAACAAGGGAACCGGGCCACAGCATTGAAACACAGAAGCCGGTGCAGGCACAGCCAAGCAGGCCGAAAATGGGTATCGGTGAAAGGGCCGCCAGAAGATAGCAAGCGGTGGCACCCACGCCGCCCCAAAGGAGGGCATTTGAAATATTTTTGCCGATTTTGGCATAAAGGGTACGACCTGTTCCCAAGGTAACGGCAAACATTGCCACACCGAAGATATCACCCCATAGCTTGGGGATACCAAGAGCTTTTTCCAAAAAGCCGGAGCTCCATTGTGCCATTATAAGCTCGGAGGCGCCGCCCAAAAATATTGCAAAGAAGCACAGCCAGAGCTTTTTATTTTTCATAAACTTAAGGGCGCCCGAGGTTTTTTCGGGTGTTTCCATAGCGGGAATCTGACTTTTGAAAAACAATATTGATGCAGTCAAAGGGATTATCGCCAGAGCCGTCACAAGGTACTGCCAATTCTCTCCGCCGAAGAAAAGCACGAAAAGGGTTGCTGTTACAATTACAAAAACCGCTCCCCAAGCATAAACCGAATGGAGCTTGCTCATTTCCCTATCGGGATCTTTAGCGGGAATTGCGGCAATTACGGGGCTGATAAGTACCTCTGCCAAGCCCGATGACGCAGAAAAAATAATTGTGCCCAGCACAAGGCCCAGATAAACATTTTGGGGGAACAATATGGGGGCGGCACCGAAAAACAGCAATCCCACAACCGCTATGGCGGGAGTAATTCTGACTACTGCGGGGATATTGAATTTATGAGAAAAGAAAGAAAATACAAGGTCGATAAAAAGCTGTGTGAAAAAGTTTATTAACACCAGCATACCCAAAAAGGAATAGGAAATTCCGTACATACTGCGGAAGGTAAGAAAAAGCACCGGCGGAAGGTTTCCGACAACCGCCATAGTAATATTTGTGGCATAGCAGGCCAGCTTTAAGGTTCTGATTGATTTCATTATTTTGCTCCACGGATTTGATAGGTGTATTTTAACATTATATAAACATATTTTCAACAGACAGAGCAAAAAAGGCATAAAAAAATAACCCTTGACTGTTTAGCTACCGAAACAATCAAGGGTTATTTATTTTCGATCTTGATATCCAACATCTTTTTAACCTCTCTTTCGTAGAATGGGCGAATACCTTTGTTTATACCGCTGTTTGTAATTCCAATTTTAACTTTTATCTCATAAGCGAGACAGCCGAATTCTTAAAACGATATTCATAAAGCGTTACGCCGTTAAAGGTGAAGAAAACCGTTAAATGTTCTTTGGACTCAACTCCCTCTGTACACGACCTGTACACATTCTTTTGAATCTAACAAAATCCACACGGGAGACATCATAACTTTATGACTTGCCTGAACCTGATCTGCATTTTGTTTCAGCCCTATTTAATGGCTTTTCTAACTGTACATCGGATTCACTCTTACCCTTTCCTTGTCTATATATTATCACGGAAAATCGATTATTTCAATGCACAGTTTGTACAATGTTTACTATTTCTTTTTATTTAATATGCAGAACTTTGTGGGAAATGTCATTTTATGCTTGACTTTTGATTTTCGTTCTGTTAAACTGTATGTGTTGGGGCATATAAAGAACATAAAAACGGAGGAGTTTTATACTCCCCCGTTTTCTTTTATTATAAATTAATTATCACACGTTTATTATCGGTAATGCCCTCGGCTATGGTTTTTCCATCGGAGCAAACCGACCAATTATCCTTATTTACCGTAATATCCACCCTTTTTCCGCCTATATAAACAGATGAAAGCTTAATGGCGGGCAATTCATCGTAAACGGCAGGAACAAAGGAGAAGGAGGACAGTCCCTCGGGCTCTATTGCGAAAATACCTTCGGTTATCACCCTTACGAAGAGGGCACTTTCTCCCGAAAGGTGGCGTTTATCTCCCTCGGGGTAGGCCTCTACCGCATAGGGCACACGGTCGCAAAGCAGACGTTTGCGGCAATAGCTTAATAAGGGCTTTATCATTTTATCGCCTGCGCCTGCCAGAAATGCGCATTTCATACCGTACAGCGTGGAGCGGTCCCATATTGTATCGGAGGTGTTTTCGGAAGAGATTTCACAGGTATACATTCCCTCCTCTGTCCACAGATAAGAGGAAAGCATTGCATCCAAGGTACCCTCGGCACGTTGATTTATTCCCATGCACAAGGGCAGGCAAATCCAAGCACGGAGGGTATCGAAGCCCTTGGAATAGCGATAGGTTTTAAATCCGTGCAGCTCGGCACCGAAATAGCTTTCTATTGCCGACTGAAGAGCGTCGGCACGTTCATTATAAATGTCCTTTGTTTCCTGATCGCCCAGTGAATCCGCAAGCTTTGCGGCAAAGCGCAGACCACCGTAGCAGAGAGCAGAGGTTGAAAGGTTGGCATAGCCGTCGGTGGGAAATCTTCCCTCAAGCTCATCCTTATCCGACATTATAACACCCTCCGGGGTAGTTTGACGGAAGCAATATTCGGCACACCATTTTATTGCAGGGTACAATTCCTCTGCCACTTCCCTATTACCCAAGTAGAGGCAGAAAAGGGA
>JAZSDB010000116.1:0-8077 GCA_045530975.1 Eubacteriales bacterium | reverse complement strand
CCCAAGAGCATAGCTCGCAGTGAGGGCAAGGCGGTTCGTGTTGTAGATAAGAGAAAACTTGTATAATAAGAAAGGAGCTTTTAATTATGGCAATCAAGCAATTAACAGTATTTATCCAGAACAAGAAAGGCACTGTGGCATCGGTTACAGACATACTTTCAAAGAATAATGTTAACCTAAGAGCACTTTCTATTGCGGAAACTCAGGATTTCGGTATTCTGCGCATTGTGGTTAATGACAATCAGACCGCAGAAAAGGTATTGACCGAAAACGGATACCTTATCAAGAATATCGACGTAGTAGGTGTTAAAATCGGTGATGAGCCCGGACAGCTCACCTCCGCACTGAGCGTACTTGATTATGCAGGTATAAATGTGGAATATCTCTACGCCTTTATGGCACGTACCGAAAAGCACGCTTACGTGGTTTTAAGAGTTGAAGAAAACGAAGAAGCCGAAAGCGTACTGTCGGAAGCCGGCTTTAAGCTTATCACTCAAGCAGACGTAAACAAGCTGTAAGAAATAAAAAAGGAATCGGGTATTTACCTCGATTCCTTTTTTTGCGGAATTATTTATAGCTTTTCTATCTCATCTATGGCGATATAGCTTATGCCGTAATGAAATTCGGTACCCCTTTCACACTCCTCAGCAATACGCCTTTGCAGAGAAGTGCCTTGACGGAGAAAACGGCAATCGCCGTCAAAGGAGGCGATAATGGGAAGAAGATGGAGCTTGCTGTTTACCGCAAGGATGTTTGAATTTTCGGGAAGGACCTTTTTTAGCTGAGGGGAATACAGCCAGGAATAGCAAGCCACTGCCTTTGGCTTGTGTTGAGGATAGAAATCCTTGTAAAAGTCCAGCGCCAGCTTGTGGGCATATTTTATTCTTTCGGGAGTGTATTCGATGCGCTGAGGAATGTGTATTTCCAAGGTGTGAGTGCCTCCACGGAGAAAATCCCTCCACACCGATTTTGAAAATTCGGTGGGCTTCTCCTCCACGGCGCCGTCACGGCTTATAACATGGCCGATATACCTTTCGTCATCCTCATAAAAGGAGGTGGTGAACAGGGATTTTTCTTGACGATCCACCAGCTCGCCCTCCTTGCCCACGAAAAATTTACCGCCCGCCAGCGAAACATAGCTCTTTCCGTCGGTAATAACGGGAAAATCGGAAGTAAACTCACCGGGAACGTATTTCAATATATCAAATACAAACATACAACCGCCGGCGGAAAGCATATTCCAATTCCACTCAAGAATGCCCCAATAGCCCTTCTGCTCAAAGCAGGACAGGGAATATCCCCGAAAAGCACCTATGTTTTCCTCATTGAGCTCCTCGGGGGGCTCTTTGTTTATAAGAGTGTTTGCAAGCTGTACTGCCACCAGCACCCAACCCACCTGCTCGGGCATCAAGCCCTCCACCGTGAAGTGGTTTTCGGTATAAATGTAATTAAGCCAGGGTGCTCTTTTGTATACCGTAAGATAAGCCATAAAGGAGGCGCAAAGGTGAGCATCATCAAAGGAATTTATGGCTTGGGCACATTTCAGAAGGGCTTTCCCTCCCTCTGCGGGCAAGAAGGTTTTTTGGGCAACCAAAACCGCATTTTCATCGGAAAGGACGGGAATGCTTCTATCGTACTGCGCAATAAAGTCCTCGTAATAATCCCTTGCATAGTCAGGCAAAGAAAAATTGAATTTTCCGCAAAGCTCGGCGTATGTCATAATCGGTACTCCTTGTTTTAAGCTGTGCTTATTATATGCTTACACCGTCATTAAGTCAAGGGGCGAAGGCCGATTTCAGATTCACCTCCTACCCTTTCATTCTTCAAATCCCGTTTCTTCCGTTAAAGCAGACATTCGCACGGTTATGCGATAGTCTGCTTTTGCTTTGATAATGTCTATTGCAATGCCGACGGGAATGTGTTATAATAATTATGGTGATATTTCACCGAAGAAAGGAAAATTTCAGAATGGCTATGAAGGTTAGCTATAACAAGCTATGGAAATTACTTATTGACAAGAAAATGAGCAAAGCAGATCTGCGAAAAATGGCTGAAATCGCACCCAATACGCTGACTAAAATGCGTAAGGATGAGCCGGTTTCCATTGATGTTCTGCTTCGCATTTGTGATAAATTGGATTGCAACATCGGAGATATGATGGACGTCCATAGAGAAGTGTAAGGACCAAACCGATTTACGGAGGCACGCTATGAAGCTGGTGTTTGTTTCATCAACCTTTAAGGATATGCAGTACGAAAGAGATTTACTGCAGACCTACGCTATCCCGACCTTAAACGACAAACTGCGAGAATATGGAGAAAGGGCCTACTTTGGCGATTTGCGCTGGGGTGTCAACACCTCCGACCTTGATTCCGACGAGGGAAGCCGAAAGGTGCTGAAGGTGTGCCTTGACCAGATCGATAACTGCAAGCCGTATATGATTGTGCTTATCGGCGAGCGGTACGGCTGGATTCCTGCTCAGGAATTGATTGACGAGGCCTGCGTGCTGAAGGGGATTGAAAAAATAAAGGACATTTCCGTAACCGAGCTGGAAATCGATTACGGTGCCTTGCTTAACCCCGAATACGAGGGGCGCATCCTTTTTTACTTCCGTAATCTTGACAAAAGCGGCATGACCGATGATGAACGCCGTGATTATGAAGCAGAAAGCCAAATTCACTTGAAAAAGGTGGAGGAGCTGAAGAAGCGCATCGAGGATATTTATCCCCGCCACATCCGATATTACAATGCTGTCTGGGATGCCGAAAGCAAAAAGGTTATCGGTCTTGAAAATTTTCTCACGCAGGTTCAATCCGACCTTGGTGAGGTATTGCTGAGAGATTTGGAGGCAGAAAACAACCTCCCCTGGCAGGAGCGCTGTATTCAGACGGCCCGCCGATATTTTGAGGAAGTAAACAAAACACTGCTTCCCACAGAAAATACCGAGGTTGTTTACGCCGGCTCGGGAATAAGGGACTATGTGCCCTTTATTTACGTTTCGGGAGAACAGGGCAGCGGAAAAAGTGCAAGAGTTATCAGCAGTTATTGCTCTTGCGAGGGCGAAAAGCTGGCCTTTTCCTTCGGGCTTGATAAATTCAGCCGTAATTCCAAGGATTTTAATCGGGTTTTAATCTATAAATTAGAAAGCATTTCAGGATGCGAACACAGGGATTGCGAGGACGAAGAGCTTTTCCCCCGACTTTTCGGACTGCTTTCCCAATCAGAAACACCCATAAGCATTTTTATAGACAATGCAGACAAGGATTTTCTGCAGGAGCTTTCATATTGGGAATGGGAATTGCACGGCAACGAAGAGCCCGTTGAAATTAAGGGGCAGTTTATGATTGCGGTACAAAAAGAGCTTCCCTTTTATCCGTTTTTCCGTCTGTCGGGCAAGATGGTTATGGGCGAGCTGTCGGAGGAGGATTCCGAAAGAGTATTGGATTGTATTGTAAAAAGCAATCACAAGGAAATCTCCCACATAGTAAAGTCACATATCCTTTCCAAGGAAAACAGCTGTCGTGCGGCATATCTTAAAAGCATAGTTAAAAGATTGATAATTCTCGACAGCGAGGATTTTGCCGCCATTCGTGCCATGGGCGACGGTATGGATAACATAAACAAATATATGATATCTATTGTAGACAGTACCGCCGACAGCCCTTATGAAATTCTGGGCGAGCTTATCGAAGAAGCGATGGATCGCATTAACCGTGTTTTTGTGGAACGGCTTATAGGCATTTTCACACACATTCCCGTCTATCTGGGCATAGAGGATATTCGGGGCATTTTCAATGCCTACGGCTGGGAGTTTAATGACCTTGATTTCTCGCTTTCCGTGCAGATGCTGGAGAACGTGCTCAGCTACAATCCCTATTTCCGTCATTACAAAATAAAAAGCATTGAAATAGAAAAAAGCATAAGCAAATATGTCCCGCAGTGGGATGGTGCTTCTGCAACGGAATATATGCTCAACAATGAAGAGCTCCGCCCCTATGCCTTTCGGTCGGCAGTGCTTGATGCAACACCCGAGTATCTCATTTCGGTGCTCAAGCGCTCCCAAACAACCGATATCACCGAAAGCATTTGCCGTTTAATGGAGCACGGCTTTACCCAAAAAGCAATAGACCTGTCGGTTGCCCTTGCAGAGCACGGGGATTTTGGTGAGGTTAATCTGTTTCCGTCAATCAACGAGCTTGATTCCTGCGAGCAGGAGCTGTTGTTTGAATTTTTGTGCGGATTTATAACCGTATGCGACCAACGGCTGAGCAAAGACAATTATCTGCTTTTGGCAAGATGCACCGAGGCAAGATTGACAATAGCGGAGCACCTGCTTGACCTTTCCCCCGAAAGCGCCATCGAAATGACAGTACAGGCCTTTGATCTGCTTCGTGAATATACAAATAAGATCGATGTGGACCTTGTCAACAGAATGTATCTTTTGATTTTGAAGGCGGTCAACAGGACAAAGTCCGCAGAGCTGTTCAATCAATATATCGAAGGCGAAGGGTATCTTAATGTTTTCACCTATATAAGCGATTACGACAAAACCGTGCTTAAAATGAAGATCTACACCGAATTTTCCGAAATTGTCGGTCTGCTGGATGATGATTTGGGCGAAAAATATCACGATATGGCTTATGAGCTTGCCGTTGATGCAAACCTGTTTGAATGCAAGGGCGAGGACTTTCGATATGTTTCCATGCTTACAGAGGACCTTCAAGGGCTTCTGCTCGGCAAGACCTTATCTCCCTTTGATTTAAATCTGCTCCGTGGGGAAATCCGGCTTGATCTCCACAGCAAGCAGGCAAGCAAGGAAGACAATATGTATAAAGCGGAGGCGGTCTGGAGGCACACGGGACACAAATCCGACTGCATAACCTATTGGCGGACAACGCTTTATTATCTTGTAAGCTTATATGATGACGATGAGCCCCTTGACGAGGATATTGTGGAAAGGTATATTGCCCTTACCCGGCATCTGGTAAAAAGCGGAATAGATGCTTCCGATTATGTGGATATAGTTCACTGTGCCTTTATTCTGGATTATGCAGATGACATAGAAAATCTGCTGGAAGCGGCAAAATGCCATGGTGAATTGGAAACCTTTGCACAGAATATGATCAGATATTATTTCATTGAAGAGGACATGGAAAGCTTTTTGGCCTTGATGGATGAATTCAATGAAGTAAAAGACAGCTATATGGGAGCGGAGCGCATTGCCGCCATCTCCATAGAAGCTTATTTTGAGATGCTCACCGAAGAAGACGAGGAAGAATGAAGGAGGATATG
Source organism: Eubacteriales bacterium (assembly GCA_045530975.1). Classification (GTDB taxonomy): domain Bacteria; phylum Bacillota; class Clostridia; order Oscillospirales; family CAG-382; genus Coliplasma. Next base: position 2,785 of record JAZSDB010000116.1, on the reverse strand, counting down.
ACAATGGAATTGAATGCGCATTTAACGAAATCATACAACAAGCTGTTACAGATTTTTGCCGATCTGGATGAGCACCCCGCAAGTATTGCATCTTTAAAATACAGATTTTTCTCTGCCGCATCGGATTTGCGCCGCTGTGCATACGGCGAGAAAGAGGATGCCTTTGTACGTGAATGCGAGCTGAAAATGCTTCCGTACTATCAAAAAGCTTTGGAAAAGGAATATGAAAAGTTCAAGGCACAAAAAGCTATCGGATGTCCCGATTATGCGAGTATGGATTTCTGGATACTTACCGTAGATAAAAACGGAAATCCCACCAAAACAACGGTAGTTGACGTTCAAAAAGGTTATCCAATTTACGCCGACGGCTGCACGGATGTAGAAATCCTAAGAGAGACACAAATGGTAGGCAGCTACCGTTATGAGCTGAACAGGTGGCTTAAGAGCAACAAAAACCTGTATGAACTCAAAGCGGCCGCCGAGGAATTAAAGAAAAAAGGATCTCTCGGTATGTCCGATCCGCCCACACCCAATTACGACCTCGATGGGCTGGTGGGTGGACAGCTTGATGCGGCGGCTTGGCAAAACTATGCAATAGCTAATGGTATGGTGCGCCGTACCGATTACGATATATCGCTGGATAATCTTCTGGAATACATTGATAAATGTATTGACTTTTATGAAAAAGCCATGTCTATCGTATAAAAAATCGGCTCGGCAGACAAATTTTCTGTGCAGATACTGAAGGAGGCATAGCAATGTCAAGCTTTGACGGCACAAGAGAACAATGGGAAAATTACCACTTGAGCAAAATAGCAGAATATAAGGAAGCGGCGGAAAAGGGCGACCCCGAAGCCATGGAAAATCTGGCGTACCACACCCAAAAGGTATTGTATCCCACCCGTGAAAGGATAATAGAAATGCTGACTTTTGCCGCTGAAAAAGGTCGTGAAACGGCATACTGGAAGCTGGCAGACCTGTACGCCAATTGGGACCGTAAGGAGCATCACGACAAAATCGAGCATTACTGCCGTCTGGCCTTTGCGTCGGGAAAAGTCTTTACAGCCGAGCAGCCCCAATGTCTTTACGGTTCTATCAAGGATTGGATAACGGAGCACCACCCCGAATGGTGCGAAATGAAAGAAAAACAAAATGAAGACGGTATTTTCTATCTTCATACCGGCCGATACGGAATGAACGTATTTAACGGGATAAAGGCAGAAGAGCCAGAGGATGAGGTGCAAATGGAAGAAAGATATTGTTTGATAATGAAATGGAGCTATGAATACGATAAGGAAAGCACTTGGTATTCCGAGGCCGACGGCGAAGAATGTTACCAATTAGCGGCAGGCGCGGCCTACCCTCTGCCCAAGGAGGAAAAAATCAAGGTCGAAATCCGCTCGGTAGACAAGGAAGGCGATGCCATTAAAGCCGAGTTATATGTGGACCACCACACTTTTACCGTTGTAAGCGGTCAGGAGCCCGTTATCGCACACGCAAGCAACAGCTATTCAGTTGCCGGAGATTCGGTTCACGAAAGCTGGTGTCTAAGCTTTTCCATCCGAGAAAAATAATGCTTTATTAACAAAAATTGCCCCGTCGGGACTTTACCCGACAGGGCTTTTTGTTTTTCAATTATCGGCGCCCTGCAGGGAATGGCAAAATTCTCTTAATGCGCTCAGATATTTTTCCGAATCCACTATGTAAGCAAGTCCGTGCCCCGCATTGGGAACCGTAACCAGCGTTTTGGGCGCTATGCAGGCCTCGAAGTTTTTTCTGCTCATTTCGCAGGGAACGTAATCATCCGCCTCGCCATGGAAAAATATTACAGGGACTTGACACCGTGACATGGCCTCTATGGGAGAGATTTCTTCCAAATCAAAGTGCCCGAAGACCTTGGCACCCAATTTCACAAAGGGGTAGACCGCCTCCGCAGGAAGCTTCATATCCCGAAGCACCTTTTTTATAATATCCTTGGGAGAGGTATATCCGCAGTCGGCAAGAATTCCAATAACGTTTTTGGGTAACGTCTTCCCTGCCGCCATCATCACCGTGGCGGCACCCATGGAAACGCCTGTCAAAATAATCTTTTTATCCGAGCCAAATCTGCGCTTCATAAATTCCAGCCAGCTGTGGCAATCTCTGCTTTCGTTTATGCCAAAGGTGATAACCTTTCCGTCACTGCTGCCCGCAGAGCGATGATCCACAATCAAAGCGTTGTGTCCCAATGTAACGCATCTCCTCACACCGCCGCACAAATCCGATTCTGCACATCCTCGGTAGCCATGGAACATTAATTCGATGGGCGCATCGGGCGCATATTCGTAATATTTTCCCCGCAAAGTCAGCCCGTCAAAGGAGGTGATCTGCACGTCCTCGTGGGGCATAGCCCGCACCTCTTTTATCCACCCTACCATAACGTCCCGATATCTTTCGTAGACCTCTCCTCTTGGAAGCTTAAATTCCTCTTGGTCGCCTTTCTTTTTTCTTGTTGTGTAAAAGGCCTTGCGGAAGCAGACAAAAGAAATCAGCAAAACCAAAAGCATTATAACTGCAGCAATTGCTAATATAATAAAAAGTATTTGTATGTTATCCACCTATGAGCACCTCTACAAATTCACGATTTACTCTCTGTCACATTATACAACCGCTCTCGCCCTTTTGCAATAGTGCAAAAACAATTATACCGCAGCAAACAAAGCAAAAGACGGCACTTATAAGTGTCGTCTTTGTACGTTTGAAAACGGTTTAAATTACATCAAGCCCATACACCAAATAACGCCCA
>JAZSDB010000218.1:0-7142 GCA_045530975.1 Eubacteriales bacterium | reverse complement strand
CCCTCTTTATTGACGAGGACCGTCAGGGCATCGCCGTCACAGTCGGCTGTAATACTTACTATATGCTGAAAATTACCCGAGGTTTCCCCCTTTCTCCAAAGCTGCTGACGGGAGCGGGAGAAAAAGCAGGTTTTCTGCTCTTTAATGGAAATTTCCAGGCTTTCCCTATTCATATAGGCCAGGGTCAGCACTTTTTTGCTTGTGGCATCCACAACAATTGCGGGGATAAGTCCCTTTTCATTAAATTTAAGGCTGTTTATATCTAACATAATTATCTCCTTACGTTTATACCGTCTTTATAAAGCTCATCCTTAAGGTCCTTTATACCGACCTCACCAAAATGGAAGATTGATGCGGCAAGGCCTGCATCTACCGCAGGCAGGGTATGAAAAAGGGTTTTAAAGTGGTCTATATTTCCTGCGCCGCCGGAGGCAATAACAGGAACCTTTACAACACTGCAAACCGCTTCCAGCATCGGGAGGTCAAAGCCGTTTTTAACGCCGTCGGTATCAATAGAATTGACCACAATTTCCCCTGCACCGTTTTCGGCACCTCTTTTAATCCACTCGATAGCATCGATACCTGTGTTTTCTCTGCCACCCTTGGCAAAAAGGGTGAATTTGCCGTCTACCCTTTTAATATCGGCCGACAGTACAACGCACTGGTCACCATACTTTTTGGCAGCCTCGCCTATAAGAGAGGGATTTTTTATAGCGCCCGAATTAACACTAACCTTATCGGCACCGCTTTCAAGCACACGTGAAAAGTCATCAAGGGTATTAATGCCGCCTCCGACGGTTAAAGGAATAAATACGTTTGAGGCGGATTCTCTCAATATATCTGCAAAAAGCTTTCTTTGTTCAACAGATGCGGTAATATCATAGAAAACCAACTCATCAGCACCGCTTGCGCTGTATTCAGCCGCAAGCTTTACAGGTGAATCAACATCGTTAAGCCCCTTAAAATTGGTTCCTTTTACGACTCTGCCGTTTTTGACATCCAGGCAAGGAATGATACGCTTTGTAATCATATCTCGCCCTCCCCTGCCCTCAATGCATCCTTAAGAGTGATATTGCCGTTATACAGAGCTTTTCCAAGTATAGCACCATAGCATCCGCAATCACGAACTTGAATAATATCATCAACGGATGTAACCCCACCGGATGCAATCAATTTCAGACTGTATTTTGAAAGAATTTCTTTATATAAAGCAGTATTTGTGCCCGAAAGTGCACCGTCCTTGGAAATATCCGTGCAAATTATTGTATCAATACCCAGCGACAACATCTCGCCTATAAACTCTATAGCAGAAATGCCGCTTTGTTCAGTCCATCCGCTTATTGAAACAATACCGTCACGTGCGTCAACACCCACAGCTATTTTCTTGCCAAATTCAGCAATTGCATTTTTCAAAAATGCCTTGTCGGAAACAGCAGAGGTACCCAGAATAACTCTATCAACACCGGCAGAAACATACTTTTCAACGGTATTCATATTACGAATACCGCCTCCGATTTCGCAAGGAAGTTTTGATTCCTTAATGATATCCGAAACTGCTTGGAAATTGGACGGTGCACCTATGCGAGCACCCTCCAAATCCACCAAATGGATATAACTCGCACCGTTCTGCGCAAAATTAATCGCCATATCCACAGGTTTTCCATAAACCGTCATTTGATTGTAGTCGCCTTTAAAAAGACGTACTGCTTTATTCTCAAATATATCAATTGCAGGTAATATTTGCATAATTCACCTTAAAACTCACAAAAAGACTTTAAAATTAACAATCCTGAGTCACCGCTTTTTTCAGGATGATACTGGGCACCCATTACATTACCCTTTCGCACAGATGCGGTAAGCAATGAGCCGTATTCGGTTTTTGCAGTAATGTATTCCTCGGGACAATCAGCATGAAAGGAATGAACAAAATATACAAATTCGCCGTTTTCGGTATATTTATATATTCCGCCGTTGTTCTCGGTCATAATCAGCTCATTCCAACCGATATGAGGAATTTTATTGTCGTTAACCAGCGGTTCAATGGGAACGACAGTGCCGGGAATAAGAGCCAGGCCGTCGTGACAGCCAAACTCCAAGCCCTTTTCAAAGAGCAATTGCATTCCAAGGCAAATACCCATTAAGGGCATACCTTCATTTGCGGCTTTAACGACAACCTTATCGAGGTTGTTTTTCTTTAATGCATTTGCGGCATCACCGAAAGCACCTACTCCGGGAAGAATAATTCTTTTACAACGAGAAATGCCCTTTTCATCGCTTACGATTTCGGCATTTATACCCAAATAAGCCAATGAAGACTTTAGAGAGAAAAGGTTTCCCACGCCATAATCTATAATGCCTACCATTACAAAACTCCCTTAGTAGAGGGTAACACATCTGCACGTCTTTCATCAATTGCTACCGCTTCATCCATTACTCTGCCAAATGCCTTGAAGCAACCTTCAATGATATGGTGAGTGTTTTTACCGTCAAGCTTTTTGATATGCAATGTAAGCTTGGCGTTACGTACAAAAGAAAAGAAAAATTCACTTACCAGCTCGGTGTCAAAATTTCCAACCTTAGAAGCAGGTACATCAAGGTCAAATGCTAGGTAAGGTCTACCCGAAACATCAACCGCAACGAGTATAAGCGCTTCATCCATAGGTATGATTTTATCGGCATAACGCTTAATGCCCTTCATATCGCCAAGGGCCTCGGCAAAGGCCTGTCCAAGACAAATACCAACATCCTCAACAGTATGGTGTGCATCCACATCCAAATCGCCATTGCATTTAACGGACAAATCAAACATACCGTGAGCGGCAAACAAAGTAAGCATATGATCAAAAAATCCTACACCTGTGTCAATTTCGCTTTTTCCTGTTCCGTCAAGATTAAGCTTTAATTCTATATCTGTTTCTTTTGTTTTTCTGTTAATTTCGGACGTTCTCATACTTTTCCTCCGACAATGGATTTTATAACGGTTAAAACATCTCTCATTTGCTGTGGTGTACCGATAGAAATTCTAAGGAACTCGCTTATCCTCTCTTTATTGAAATGACGGATAAGTATTTTTTCGTTACGCAGCTCTTCCGCTATTTTTGACGCTGAAATTCCGCTAAATCTTGCGAAAACAAAATTAGTTTTAGAAGTCAACACCTCAAAACCAAGGGATCTCAGTTCATCGGAAAACCAATCTCTTGTTTTGCATATTTCATCAATACAATTCAAATAGTAACTATTGTTATCCAGAACTGCTGCTCCGGTCGCTTGTGTTAAGGAATTAACATTGTAAGGATTAATGGAATATTTTACCTTTTCCACATCCTCAATTATTTCCTCAGAGGCAACAAGATAACCCAATCTGGCGCCCGCCATTCCGCGAGACTTCGAGAAAGTTCCTATTACAACCAGATTTGAATAATTTTTCAGCAAATCCAAGCAGGTTTCACCGGAAAAATCGGCATAGGCCTCATCGATAACAACAATACTGTCTTTATTGTTATCCAAAATCTCACAAACCTGTTCATTACTTAATTTTAATCCTGTGGGAGCATTGGGATTAGCAATAAATATTGTACGATTCAGCCCAAAATAATCCGTTGCTGTAATAGAAAAATCATCAGCCAAGGGGATAATTTTTTTATCCAACCCACAAAGATCCGCATATACCGAATAAAATCCGTAAGTGATGTCTGCAAAGGCAACGCCTTTATCTTTGCCGCAGAAGGTCAAAAAGGAGAGATAAAGAGCTTCATCGGAACCGTTTGTAAAGATAACATTCTCTTCGTTGACGCCAAATACTGCTTTAAATCCCTTTTTCAACGAACTACACTTCAAATCGGAATAGAGATTCATATTAGCAACGGCTTCCGCTGTCTTATCGGCTACTCCTTCTGCAGGAGGATAAGGAAATTCGTTTGTATTAATTTTTATGTATTCACCGGGAGCGGGTTGTTCTCCGGGAACATACGCTTTTAATGCTGACAGCCTACTGTCTAAAAATTGACTCATTAATTATTCTCCTTACGGACAAGAGCGCTGCGTGCATGAGCATCCAAACCCTCTTTCGATGCAAACAATGCAATCTTATCAGCGTCTTTAAGTAATGCTTCACGGGGATAATAGGTATACTCAATTGTTTTTATAAAATCGTCCACCGATAATGCGCTTGCAAAACGTGCAGTTCCGCTGGTAGGCAATACATGGTTGGTGCCTGAGAAATAATCGCCCACGGCTTCAGGACAGTTATATCCCAAGAAAACCGAACCCGCATTCTTCACCTTCGAAAGCAAATCGAAAGGATTCTCGGTGCACAGCTCCAAATGCTCCGGCGCTAATCTATTGGAAATTTCTATTGCTTCATCAATTGTGTCAACAATAATTATTTTGCCGTTGTTATCTATGGATACCCTTGCAATATCCTCTCGAGGTAATACAGCAAGCTGTTTTTCCAATTCCAAAGATGTTGCATTTGCAAGTTCTTCAGAGTTTGTAATTAAAACGGCGGTTGCATTTTTATCATGTTCTGCCTGAGAAAGCATATCTGCCGCAACGCATCTCGCATTGCTATTTTCATCGGCAACTATCAAAATCTCGCTGGGGCCTGCTATCATATCAATAGCAACAGTTCCAAACACCTGCTTTTTAGCTTCTGCCACAAAGGCATTACCGGGACCTACAATTTTATCCACCTGAGGCACGCTTTCAGTACCGTAGGCCAATGCGGCTACCGCCTGAGCACCGCCGATACAAAACAAACGGTCAACACCTGCAACATAAGCGGTTGCGAGAATTTCATCTCTGATGGTGCCATCCTTTGAAGGAGGGGTGGTCATAATTATTTCTTCAACACCTGCAATTTTTGCGGGAATGCAATTCATAAGAACAGATGACGGGTATGCCGCTGTACCACCGGGAACATATAAAGCAACACGCTGCAAAGGCAAAACCTTTCTACCGAGACATACACCGTTTTCACGTTTGATTTCATAGCCATTGCGCTTTTGTGCTTCGTGATATTCACGAATATTTGCGGCAGCTTCGTTTATAACCGCTTTAAACTCATCATCAATACGTGAATAGGCATCCTTCATACAAGAAGGATCAATTTCAAAATTCTCGATATCAATTTTATCGAAACGCTTTGAAAATTCTCTTAAAGCTGCATCACCGTTTCTCTTTACCTCAGCAATAATTTCACTTACAGCATCGGCAACATTGGTAGTGGGCTCGCTTCTGTCGAAAATTTCCTTTTCATTTATACTTTTCAGGATTTTAATCATTTCATATTCTCCGAAATGTATTTTGTGGTGGATTCCAAAAGCTTATTTATGCTTTCGGCTTTGAATTTATATGCGGCTTTGTTTGCAACCAATCGTGCACTTATATCACAAATTGTTTCAAAGGGCTCAAGGCCGTTTTCTCTTAGTGTAATACCTGTTTCAACAATGTCAACAATAACGTCGCTAAGATTAAGAAGAGGTGCGATCTCAATAGAACCGTTAAGCTTGATAATTTCAATATCACGGGATTTTTTAGAATAATAATCCCACGCTATATTTGAAAATTTAGTAGCAACACGCAATGTTTTATCAGTGGGTATTCGGCTTCCCTTTTTGCCGGCCACACACATTTTGCATTTACCGAAACCTAAATCGCAAAGCTCATAAACATCGGGAGAATATTCAAGCAAAATATCCTTACCAACAACCCCTATATCGGCGGCACCGCGTTCAACATATATGGCAACGTCCGAGGGCTTTGCCCAAAAATATCTTACTTTATTCTCTTTATTTTCGAATATAAGCTTACGTCCGCCGTCAAGCATCTCGGGACAGCCGTAACCGATAGATTCAAGCAAGGCATATACCTTTTCGCCCAGTCTTCCCTTTGGAAGCGCAATATTTATAAAATCATTCATTTATGACACTCCCATCAGAAGAAACAGTGATTTTTGTTTTATAATTAATATGCTCCGGAATAAAAGGCAAAGCAATGCATCTCATACCATTAAGAACATATTCATTTTGGATACGTAAAACATCGGCAGGATCGCAAGAATTTTCGTATATAACAAGCACATCGCAATCATATTCCTGCTTGGAATAATGGAATTGACTGAGGAGGTCAATATAAACCGCAAATCCTGCAGCAGAAGCGGTACTACCAAAACGACGTACAAGGTTGTCATATTGACCACCCGAAAGGACTGCTTTGGGAACCTCAGCAATAAAGCCCTGAAATACCAATCCGTTATAGTAGCTATAATCATTCATTACCGAGAAGTCCAAAACAAACTTATCGGAAAGTCCGAATTTTTCTAATATATCAGAAAGGTTTTTAAGCTCCTGTAAGCTGTTTTTCGAAATATCATCGAATATCAAGGCATCGGTTAATTTGATAGCTTCGTTTAACTTTCCGCAAATTTTTATCAAGCTGCACAAACGATCGGTATTTTCGGGAGAAATATCATTTTGCGCACATATTGCCTTCAAGCCATGAAGATTTTTATCCTTGATAAGCTGCGAAATCATTTCATTAACAGAAGATTTCATACCGCATGCGTCTATAATCTCGGATACCAAGCCCATATGAGAAAGCGCTATACAGAAATTATCTGAGGTTTCCGAAAGACTCTTTGCAGATAACAGCAGAATTTCGCCCAACGCTCTGATATCAATATCACCGATATATTCAAGGCCAACCTGCGTAGTTTCTTTGATTTCGCCGGAAGCGCTGTCAGCGATATAGATATTCTCGTTGTAATAAAATTTTTCGGGAAGACTGGAATTATTAATGTTTTTAACAATTGAAATGGTAATATCCGGCTTTAATGCCAATAAACGACCCGGGGGGTCTGTTACTGTAATAATATTTCCATTTCTTAAAAATGATTTATTTTCGAGATAAAGATCGTATTTTTCGAACTTACTCATTTTAAAATTCTTGTAACCGTAGCTTTCATACAAACGTCTGAGACCGAGAACATATTCCTCATCACGTCTGAGAACGGCATTGTTTGAATTCATATTTTTCACCTGTTTCCGCAATTTTAACTGATTATAACACAGCAAAGCACTTTAGTCAAGTAAATAGCTAAAGTTTTTGATGGTTTTTCTATATTTTTATCGTATTTCTAATGT
>JAZSDB010000003.1:0-7569 GCA_045530975.1 Eubacteriales bacterium | reverse complement strand
AGCACTCCTCTTGTAGACCACGATTGCTATCAGTGGGGACTTACTACAGCCAACGGAAAGACCTATGTTGAATTTATGATCAGCACCGACAGCTATCAGATTTACGCCGACAATAGCAAGCACACCCGTTTTTCCGTGAACGAAGAGGTTGGCTTTAACTACTTTGTTAAGGTTCTTCATCCCACAGGCGAAAGCAAACCTTTAGACCTTTTTTATCCCTCTGCGGAAAATATGTTCTATCTTACCCATTACAACAATTTCACTGTTGAGGGCGCAGGCGTGATCTTTACCGATGCGGCAAGCTACAACAATCACAGCACCGCTACCAATAATGCAAAGTGGTGGAACCATGTGGCCTTCAAGCCCTCCGATAAGGGCGATGGTTGCGGCTGGGAAATTGTTGAAATGAGCTTGGGTGTTTCAAACGGTAAGGGTGTTACCTTGGATATTCCCGAGGGAGGATTTGTCTATGCGGAAAACTCGGGTAACAACTATATACACGTTGTTAAAAACCACTTCCAGCAGTACGAAAAATATATTGCGGAAAATCCCGATAAGACCTATGATGACTATGTAGCCACAACCTACATTGATAAGAAAACCTGGCTTAATTACGAAATCCATTCTTATGCCAATATCAACTACTATTCTCACGAAGCCGCCTATATGAGCGACCAGATCAATAAGTGGTCGGTAGGCGATGTAATAGTTATCCCCGGCTTGAATGCTGACGCTATTGCAAACGAGAGCTTGCTTGGCAATGAAAATCAGGTTGTGTGTGATATTTACGAATATCAGAAAGGCGACAGCACCGTTACCAGTAGAGTTGACGGCACCACTCAGATTCCTCTTTACAATACAGTAAAGGTTACAAGAGCGCCCAAGTATTACGAATCGGGCTTCAAAACAAAAACCTCCTATTACTTCTATGAAGAATATGAGGATTGGGGCACCCACCTTCCCGCAGAGGATACCTGGTATAGCGAAAACAGCGGCAAGCTTGTTGCAATGCAGCACGTTGCGCCCGAGCTTATTACCGTTGACGGTGACCACAATGATTCCGGCTGGGATGATGACGGTTGGTTGACTATCAATACCGGCATCAACGCCACCGTTCAAAGCACCACCGGTGAAAAGTTCGATATGAAGTATCAGGTGCGTAACGACGGAAAGTATATCTACCTTGCGGCAGTAATGGAGGGCGTTGATTTCAATGCCACCAACCCCGCATTCAGATTGTGGATAAACGACGGCACCGATAACTGGACCAAGTTCTATGAATTGGCAAAATCCGCCTCCGGCTTTACCGTAAGCGGAGCAACAGTGCCCACCGGCAGCGATTATCACAGCGTAAGCGACAGTGTTTCCTACACCAACTTCGATACTGCAACAGGCAATGTTGTTTATACCGATAATTGGCTGGAGGTTGCAGTAAACAAGAACCCCGAAAAGGCGGATATTTATACCGCACTCCAAAAGCTCACCTACGATGATTCCGCATTCTTCGGCTACACCGAAACCGTGGAAGAAAGCATCGGCCACAGATATTATCCCAATATCGAGCTTGAAATCAGAGAATACCTCTTTGCTCAGGAATCGGCAGTGATGAAGAGCGACGGAGCAGGCAATACCCTCATCGAATTCAGGGTTGCTGTCGAAGAGGTGGATGCAGACCGTGACGGCTTTGAATATTCTATCTCTGCCGCAAATTATGCAGGCACCAATAAGGTTTATTCTCTGTTCTATCCCAGCGTTTACTGCGAAACCCATTCCGAGGAGAATTACTACAATTACAACCTCCCCGTTTGGAATTGGTACAGCGATACCGCAATCAAGTTTACCAAGGAAGATTATTACGGCGACCTTTATATGCTCAACAGCTATGCTCCCGTAGTTACCTTGGGTGCCAAGTTCAACGAGGCATATTCCTCTACCGACGAGGAAACAGGCGAAACCACCGTTTCTCAGGCAATCCGCTTTGGCGGTCTGTATAATGAAAAGCTTATCCGCTATCAGGCAGGCGCCGAGGATGCAAGCTATTGGGATGTAACCGATATGGGTATGGTTTTGATTGCAACCAACAATCTCGGCGAAGGTCAGGAGCTTAAGCTGGATACCGCAAAAGCGCAGAAGATTTCCGCCAATGGTATTGTAAATCATCTGGCAGGCACAAACTTTGCCGATTACGAAAGCTTTGCTTTTTATGTAACCGTTAAGGGTATTCCCAATAATGCCGCAGGCAACAGCTCAATGATAAGCGCAAGAACCTTTATTACCTACCGTGATTACACCGAAACCGAGGTGGACGGAGTAAATAAGGTACACGGCACCAACGCTCCCGATTACTATGGCAACGTGGTTTCCCGCAGCGTTGACCTTATAAAGGCAAACCTTAATAACGGCAACGAGCAGGACCGTCTTCCCGCTTGATAAACCAGTATAAACAAAAAGAACGGAAAATTTCCGTTCTTTTTTGTTTTCTCAAATGGGTGTTTTTATTAGGATGGAGTTATTTCGGGGGTTATTGTATGCTTTTCTTTTTGATTTCCATACAGTCAAAAATATCAAAGCATCCGTCGCCGTTTATATCGGCAACCTTTTTTTGCTCTTCGCTGAGGGATTGGTTGCCCAAAAGGGCATTTTTTGCTTCCGCATAATCAAAAATATCCACAGCTCCGTCGCCGTTTATGTCACCGGGGCGGGATTTTTTGGTTTTGCGGTAATAATTTCCAATCAAATCGGCTTCCGCTCTTGCCAGCTTTTTTAAATTATCGTCATTTAGAAGCCAGGCGGCGGAGCGCTTGTTGGTGTGGAAGGAGTGCTCTGCGATGTAATAAAATTTACAGCCCGCCTCCCGTGCACCTCTGAGAATGCCGTAATATTCCCAATCGCCCTTTTGACTTTTTCTTGTTTTCACAAAGCCCTTTTGATTGGTGCCCATCACTCTTGCAATGGTTTGGGAAAGTGCATTGGCGAAAAGGTGGCTGTTGGATATATTGTCATAGGGAGCGTAAATATCCACACGGTCCACGGATTCGCTGTTTGCCGCATTGGAATGGAGCGAGATAAGCATATCACAGCCCTTTGCCATCAGTCCTCTTTTGGTAACGGGCATATCCTTTTCCTGCTCTGCTCGGGTCACTGCCACCTCAAAGCCGTATTGCTCCAGCTCCTCTTTAAGATAGAGGTGCAGCTTCCACATCTGCTTGGACTCCCAATAATCCTTCACCACGGGACTGCGGTTGTAGTGGGCATAGTGTCCCGCATCCAACAGAATTTTTATTGCTCTGCTCATATCAGTTCTCCAGCTCGGGCAGACCTGCTATGCTGGTAAGCAGGGAGAGAGCCCCTGCAAGTACTGCCGCAGAAAATACAACGGGCCAGTTGACCTCGGAAACAAGGACCGAGGTGCCTATAATTGCGGTGGCCGTTTGGGCCATGGTTTTCAGTGCACGTATTCCTGCCGCACGTAACCATTTGTTAAAATTGTTTATCATAAAAGCTCCTTATTCAAAAATATGCTGTACGCCGTGATTGATAAGAAATTCCTTTTCTTCACGGTTTGCCTTTTCCACCTGCTTCAATGCCTCGCTCATATCTCCGTTGCAGTGCGCCTCGGGAATGCGCTGCACCGCCCTTGCAATGGCAATGCAGAGCTTGGTGTTTTCCCGTGTGGATTTTACAATCATAAGCATAAGCTCCTCACGGCTTTTTTCACGCTCGAGATGATGCCTTTCCCGATTATCGAAATATCTTTTCAGGGCCCATATAAATAAGCCGAAAATGGCCGAGGGTATGCCCAATAAAGCAAAAATATGTTCCATAGCCGCCTCTTAATAAGTAAAGCTGCGGTCGTCCCCTGCGCCAAGACGGGTGAGATAAACCACTCCCTGATCTCGGTCAACGGTGACAAAATCGATGACGTGGGAGGTGTTGCCTGCCATATTGCGGACGGGTGCATCGCTGTCGTAGCAGAGGTTGGCATCGGAGGTTATTGTAACCGTTTTGAAGGGCAGACCTGCTGTGGTTGTATCATCTGCCGACGGATTGTCGGAATGGTCACAGAGATAAATGCGGTCACGGTGTATATGTCCCGAAAAGCATCCCACAATCTTTGCGCTGTTCTGTGCGACAAAGGCGGCAAGAATTTGCTGTACCAGACGTGCATCGGAAATCATACTGTGAAAGTTGTTGGTAACGGGAGCGTGAGAGAAAAGCATTACCTGCCAGCCCTCCTCCTTAAAGCTCAAAACCGAATCCTTCAGCCAATCGATCTGCTTTTCGCCAAAGGAACCGCCATTGCTGTTCAACACCGCAAAACGGGTTTTGGAGGGAAGGTCATCCACATAATAATAACTGCCGTCGCCGCCGAAAACCTTGTTTTGTCTTGCGGCCACAGGTCGGAAATAAAGCTCGAAAAGCTCATTTCGCTCGTATCTGTATTGGTGCCCGTCTTTGGTGCTCCAAAAGCCGTCGTGGTTACCTGCCGCAGGGCAGTAAGAGCCGTGGGGCAGGACGTCCATGATTTTTTGAAAGGCCTTTGTCTGGTCGATCATTTCCTGCTCGTTTTCCAGATATCCGTTGGAAACAGCGTCGCCTCCGTAAAAGCAATAGGGAATATTACATTCCTTCATAACCCTTGCTATAAGGGCGCCGCAATAACCCAAACGGTTGTGATTATCGGAGAAAAAGGCCACGGTTACGGTGTTTATGCCCTTTTGGTGAGCTTTGATTTTGGCTATGCATTCCTCCAGAGCGCTGTCCCATACTGCGGGATAGGAGGAAATACCCGTGCCGTCGGCAAGTCCTTCCAGCTGTCGGGACAGAACCTCTATGTCTTCGCTGTTGCGTGCAACGGCTTGCTCTGCCGAAATTATACGGTCCTCGTAATCGGCAGGCACGAAGGCGTGACCTGTGTTTACCCACTGATATTCCAAAATGGGCTCGGAATAGGCAATTTCCTCATTAACGGTTATAATAATATCCGTTGCATCTCCTGAGGGTATGCCCGAAAATCGCACAAAACGGGTAGTGGCAGCGATAAGCTTTGCCTGACCGCCGTTATCATCAAGAACAACGTCGGAAAAAATGTTGGTAGCAGACGCCAGCTTTGCGCTGTTTTGTCCTGTTTTGCTTTCGTTGTAGGCACATGTATTGTAGGTTTTCAGCTCCATGCCCTGCACACGGATAATATCGTTCTGCTTGACGGGTATAAAGTTTGTGGCAACCACTCCGTCTGCCTCGGTAATACCGCAAGAGGAATTCAAACGGTAGTTGTTTGCCCACTGGTCATCGGATGTATCGGCAAGGTTGGTAAAAAGGGGACCGCCTGCCGAAAGAGCATACATATAGCCGTAAATATAGCCGTCGGGCAATACGTAGAGCTTGGAGGTATCGGCGCATTGGGAAATGTCCTGGGCAAAGAGGGGAGAAAGCTGCTCTCGCTTTGCCAGCTCGGATACAAGCACGGCCGAAAAATCATCGGTCATTTCCTTTTTGTCGCCCTCTGTCCAATAATCCACTCCCTTTTGAGGAGCGTCGCCCTTGTCGCCTTTGTCACCCTTATCACCCTTGTCGCCCTTTTGGACAGGTATGGGGTTGGCCTGCAAATAATCGCCGAGGGCCTCTTCGACCGCATCACCTGTGACAATGCAGGAGCCGTCAAACTCTCCGTTGTCACGGGCGAGAATAAGGTCGGATGCCGTTTGCTCTGCCAGCGTTGCGGCGGCATTGGCAAGGGCCGTGGCGTGATAAAGACTTTCCAGCTCGGCTTCGCTAACGGGCAGACGGGGATGGGAGGCGCTTTCCTTTACAATAATGTAAAAAACCTCTGTGGAGCAGATAATTTCACTGTCCTCCTCGCTGTAAATGCAGGCAACGTCACAGCGCAGGGTGCCTGCCGTGGAAAGCATACCGTCGGTAAGTGTAAAGCTGTATCTTCCGCAAAGATTGTCTTGGGGCACACCTACCGTATCGAAAACGGTGGAATCGGGCTTGATACCTCGCAGAGCTATCATCGCCCCCGCAGGCGGCTGAAAGGATGCCCCGTTGTTCTTCAGCTCCACGGTAACGGTTCTGGAATTGTGGTCCAACTGCTTGGCGTAAATTTTCGGAGCGTTTTCGCTGTTCTGTTGGCAGAAATCCAGACGGATGATGTCGGTTATTTTCATTTCTTCTCCTTTTCGGTTGGGAGGGACGGAGCTGTCCCTCCTTTTTCCGCAAGGGGGTTCGGACGATTTTTTATACCATCAAGGCGAAAAAATTTCAATAAATATGGACTTTTGTGAGACAACGATAAGATTTTCAATAGATTATAATGCAAAACAAAAAAGAACGGAGAAATCCGTTCTTTTTTATTCCTTATGGAAGGTGAAAATTATTACTTGTTAAAGATAATTGATTTGACCATCAGATAGTCAAACACATCAACAAGATTGTCTTCGGTAAGGTCTGCGCGGTCATATTCCTCTGCATCGGGAGTGTAAGTTTTAAAGTAGATGTTCTTGATAACGAGATAGTCGAACATATCTACAAAACCGTCTGCATTAACGTCACCTGTTTCGTATTGAGGAGCGGGAATGGTATCGAGAATGGTGCCGCAAACCGAGCAACGAAGCTCCTGACTGCCGTCCTCGAGAGTTTCCCACTGGCCTTCGGTGTGACCTGTGTGGGGAGTTTCATCGCCTACATAGCTGTCACCGCACTTGTCGCAGGTGTAGGTGGTGTAGCCGTCGTTTTCGCAATCGGGATCGGTAACAACGCCAACATAGTTGTGAGGACACTTTGCGGGATCATCCTTGGTGTAAGGATTGATGGTGGCTGTGCAGGTGTATCCGCTTTCGTACCAGTTAAGGGAAGGAGTGGTGGTAGGAACGGACTTGAATTCAAAGTCTATGCCGTCAACCACATATTTCTGACCAACCTTCCATTGCTTTGCCATATTAACAGCGGAGTTGGCACCGCTGTTGGTATAATTGGGGTATGCGGTAGCGTCTGCATACGCGGCATAGGTAACAGGATCGGATGCATAAAGCTTGGGATAGTTGTTACCGTAGTTGCCTGCCCATACAAAGCCGCCGTCGGGAACGTTAAGCGCTCTGCCCGAGCCGTTGGAGGTACCGTCAACGATCTCAACGATTTCATATACGTTGTCATAACCGCTTACGGGAGCAAAGGCCACGGAAATCCACCAGGGTGCGCCGCCGGTTTCTTCGGTAAAGATAACGCCAACGCCTTCAAGAGAAGCATCATTGAAATGAGTTACCCAGAAGGAAGAGGTGTTTTCTACCAAGCCGGAGGAAAGCTGAGTTTCAACGTCAAGCTTGGGAATGTAAATGTAAGGAGCAACGCCAAGCTGAGAATTTTCTATATCTACGCCCTTGATTTCAATAATGTCGCCTTTCTTAAGGGAAGCAATCTTTGCGGTGTTTGCAGCACTGCCTGCAATGGCACCTTCGGATACGCCGGTTTCCCAATCGTGAGCAGCGATAAAGATCTGGTTGTCATTCAAAGTAACTGCGGGAGTGGAAGCTCCGTTGCCCTTGGCAACAGAAGTTACCACGTAAGCGC
>JAZSDB010000165.1:0-2449 GCA_045530975.1 Eubacteriales bacterium | reverse complement strand
ATGAATTTGTTAATGACTATTTACTTACCGACATAACAAAAGAAGAAACTGTTCAAGTTAATGAAATGTTCGAAAAGCTTTTACAGACAATGGAAATCTTCTTTGAAAACGGAAAAGAAATGGCTTTTAGATACGCATCTTCAATTTTTCCACCAAGAAAAAGGTAAAGTGGTTTTATGAAAAATATATTGAATCAATTCTTACGGGATAAGGAGTTTTCTGCCTTCGTTTCGGGAGTTAAGGAAGGACACACACCCTGTGTTATTACCGGTGTGTGCGATTCTGTGCGCCCTTTTTTAATTGCATCCTCTGTAAAAGAACTTGGAAAAAAGGGAATAGTTGTACTCTCTGAAGAAAAGGAAGCTATTGTATTTGCAGATACTTTAAGAATGTTTTTTGATAAAGTACTGTATTATCCGTCCCGTGATTTTGTTTTTGAAAATATAACTGCATATTCAAGAGAATGGGAACATGAACGTTTGGCAGTTCAGCATAACGTTTTAAATGGTGATTTTGATATTATTGTTACCGTGCCCGACGCCATTATGCAATATATAATGCCTATGAGTGTGCTGAAAGAAAATACAATCAATCTCAAAAGAGGCGGCATAGCATCACAAAAGGATTTGTGCATCTCTTTGGAAAGAATGGGATATGTTCGCACCGAGGTTGTTGAGGGTATAGGACAGTTTTCTGTAAGAGGCGGTATAATAGATATTTTCTCACCCAATTATTCCTATCCTGTACGTGTGGATTTCTTTGGAGATGAGATCGATCTGATCGGCACCTTTGATATTATTTCACAAAGAAGAACAGAAAACCTTGAATTGGTTTCCATTATCCCCTGTAATGAAATTATAACCGATGAAAATGCCAGATCGGAAATGCGTAAAGAACTTCAAAAGCTTATATCTTCATTCACTGGCGCCGAGAAATACCGTCAGGTTTTACTAAATGAGCTTGAATCATTGGAAATTGGCGGAAAAAACGTTTTCTCCGATAAGTATTTTTCGCTTATTTATGATAAAAAAGAAACATTAATTGATTATATTTCTGATTACCTGTGTTTTGTTGTAGATACCAATAGAGTTTCCGAGCGTGCTGCCGGCTTTGCTTCTGTTAATGACGGAACTGTAGAAACATTAGTGTCACACGGTTTATGCAGGATGAAAAACTGCTCCCCCTATTGTAATCATGATGACTTTTTCATATCACTGGGTAAAAATACCGTCAGCATTGAAAATTTCCAACATTCGGCCTTTAAAATTGCACCTATTGCGGCTTACAATATCATTACCAAAAATACTATGCAATTAACAGAAAAAACCGATGTGTTTTTGGAAGATATTGAATCATATATCGGCGCAATGAGAAGTATTTTATTGTTGTGTTCAAGCGATCATGCCGCTACTACAATGATTGAGATGCTTTCCAATAACGGAATTTCAGCATTTTCTTATGCCGGAAATTTATACGAAGGTCGTGTTGCGGTCGCAACTTTTGAAAACTGCGTTGTTAAGCACGGATTTGAATTACCCAAAAGCGGCTTTGTATTGATTACAGATTATATGACTTCTGCTTTCAATGGAAGCCATAAGAAGAGGAGCCGTGCAGTTAAGGTATCCAAGGGAGAGAAAATTGCATCTTATGCAGATCTTACGCCCGGCGATTTAGTTGTTCACGTTAATCATGGTATAGGTCGTTATGAAGGAATTAAAAACCTTACTACGCAAGGTGTATCAAGGGATTTTATAAAAATTGTCTATGCCGATGGCGGTATTTTGTACGTCCCCTGCGACCAGTTGGATATGGTAAATAAATATATAGGTGCAGAAGATACCAAGCTCTCAAAAATGGGAGGTGCGGAATGGAAAAGAGCCAAAGCGAGAGCAAAAGCCTCCGCTTCCAATATCGCAAAAGAGCTCATCCAGCTATATGCCGAAAGAAGAAATACCTGTGGATATGAATTTCCTCCGGATGATGAACTGCAGGATGAATTCGAGGCAGAGTTTGAATATATAGAGACCGACGGCCAAAATCGCGCATCGGAAGAAATCAAGGCGGATATGGAAAAGCCCTATCCTATGGATCGCTTGCTGTGCGGTGATGTTGGGTTTGGAAAGACCGAGGTTTCTTTACGTGCAATATTCAAATGTGTATTTTCGGGTAAACAGGCGGCTGTGCTGGTGCCCACAACCATACTTGCTTTTCAACATTATCGCACAATAAAGGCACGCTTCAGAGGTTATCCCGTAAATATTGCTATGCTTTCCAGATTTGTGTCACCTAAGGAACAGTCCGAAGTAATAGATGACCTGAAAAAGGGTAAGGTTGATATTTTGATCGGTACTCACCGAATTATTCAAAAGGATATCGCTTTTAAGGATCTGGGATTGCTGATCGTAGATGAAGAACAACGCTTTAATATTGAAGTCGGAGGCCAAGCGGT
>JAZSDB010000010.1:0-2616 GCA_045530975.1 Eubacteriales bacterium | reverse complement strand
CCCTTCGGGGTGCTTTTTGTTTGCTATTTAATCCTTGTCTATGCAGTCACGTTCAAGGGCATTTAAAAATGCGCTGGCGGTGTACAGCTCAAATTGTCCTACAATATCGCCGTTGTCAAGCTCATCGGATTGTGTGCTTTTACCGGGAATTTCGCTATAATACAAACGTCTGGAGGTGCGTCCCACGCCTACAACCTGCTCGTCCATCATATCCTCGAATTCTGTTTTGGGAAGTAAGACTCTTTGAGGTACGGGGTTAATTATCAAAACCTTCTTGCCCTCTGCTTCGTAATCAAAGCTAAAGCTTTTTGTGTAGGAAAACAGTACCAACCTTAAAAACCTTACCTTTACAAGATATGTGGCCTTGCCGTCGGGGGTTATGTAAATGGGCGTCCCACGCTTTTTGCAGGCGATCATCTTGCAGGAATAGGTCTTATGCATTATTTTCACCGAAAAGCTTTCGCCTTCGCAGATAGAAAACAGTGATTTATAGGGTGAGCGTATTCGGGAGAGCTTGTATTTCTTTTCACGGCATAGCTTTTTCAGGCTTTTTATAAATTTTCTTCGCTTCCGTAAGGCCTTTAAGTTACGGTAAATCAACGGGAAGAAAACTACCAAAAGAAAGGCAATAAAAACAAACTTTTCAAAAAGTAAACTCAATAAGGGGGCAATGCTCATAATCACGGCGGGGATGAAAAACATCACACCCATACTGCCCACATAATATGCAAGATAAAGGGTCATTATAAATCTTCGCCGCTGCTTTTTTTCGCTCTTTTTGTGTTCTTTAATGGCATTTTCGCCCAAAAAATCGGTGGTTTTCTTTTTCCTGCGACCTTCCTTTTCCCAGTATTTGATTGCCGAGATATATGCCAGAACATATACTGCAAAAAATATAGGAATTATCACAGCCAGCGAAAGAGCTTTTGTGCCGAAAAGCCATAGAAATCCGGGATAAAGTGCCTTTGGTGGAAGCAGTAAAAACACAGCGCCGAGTATGATAAGCTCCAACCGATTTTCCTTTTGTGCAAAAATGTATTTAAAGCGTTGGGTAAAGCTTTGCGGAGCGCTTTCAAGGGCTAAAAGCCGTGCTTCCATTTCATCGCAATAAACGGTAGACATTCTTACCAACGAATAAAACATTATCACCGAGATTATTACGCCCACTATTACAAATCCCTTTGTTACATAAAATCCGGTAAAGGGGTCTTTTGTAATATAAATGGGGAAATAATACACATATTGCATAAATATTACAATGCCAAGAAGCTTTTCCAACAACCGCTTTGTAATACCGATTTTGCTTTTTGCGTTTTTTAACTGTTCATTGCTGATATCGTCAAACATATCAACACCTCACGTGTATTTTGGGATTTATGCCTTTTTTGCCTTTCCGCCTCGGAAAACATTTAAGAGAATATATACGGCAACGAGCACAAGCACGGTTACAGCAACTGCAGTAAGCATAAAACCTTCACTCAGCTTTTCGTCCATACAGTAAATATTGCAGTCAATGCCGTCGCGCATACCGTCAATGGCACTTGCAGGCAATCCCTCATCCTCAAGTGCCGCAAAAGCACCCCTCATGGCATGATTTCTCATAAGGGAGGTGCCGTAGGTGAAGGGCATAAAGGAGAGTACCTTCTGCAGTCCTTCTCCAAACTGAGAAATGGGCATATATGCTCCGCAAATAAATCCGTAGCAGGAGCTGACAATACTGCCTACCGCAGAAATCTGTCCCTGAGAGGACAGGAAGAAGTTGATAATAGAGGAAAGTGCGGTGCCCATCATTACCAATAGGAAAATATCCATAATGATTAAAAGAATATCACTTGCCGATAAATACCAGCCAAGGTTTAAAAGATATATACAGCAAGCTCCCATTGCTACCATACATACGGTAAAGGTGCTTATGAAGGTTGCGATGTAGTAACCCAATGCAACGTGGGAGTTTTTTACGGGAGTAATGGCGATATCGTTGGCGGCGCCGGTAACCTTGTCCTGCACCATAAGCATGTTTGAGCAGAACGCAACTGTAATACAGCTTACTGCCAAAAGGGAAGAGAAGAGCTGACCGCCTACACAACCGTCAATAATATTGCTGTCGATTGCCAGACCCTCGGGTATGGAAAGCATAAAGCTGTCACGGTAAACATTTCCCAAAAAGGTGGTGTATAGCACCAAAAGTATTAAAGGCGTGATAAGGGAAGTGAAAAATAATCCCTTGTCCTTGAAAAACAGCTTTGTGTTTCTTAAAATAAGAGCTCTTATGGTTTTCATTTGCCGTCACCTCCAAGCTTTTTTCCGGTAACAGCAAGGAAAACATCGTCCATACCGCCCTTTGTTATTTCATAATCTCTGAATATTCCAGGATGCGCGGTAATCAATTTTGTGGCCTCGGCCGTGCTTTCCACCTTTATCTTGTAAGCATCTCTGTCACGCCGGTAGGGCACGGCGAGGGACATCACTTCCTCTTCGGAAATGTCATAAAGAGTAATGTAATCTCCGGTGTAACGCTTTTTCAGCTGGTGGGGAGTACCCTCTGCGGCAATACGTCCACTGTCAAGAATAATCACGTTGTCGGCGCCGGCCGCCTCCTCCATATAGTGGGTGGTG
>JAZSDB010000006.1:0-4543 GCA_045530975.1 Eubacteriales bacterium | reverse complement strand
AATCCTATATTTTTTGGAGACATCAGCCTCGAAAAATATACCCCTGATGACCGAACCCCAGGACAAGCCCAAAGGGCCGCGCGCAAGGGTTATGCGAGTGTACGGGCATCTCAAAAACCACTCAAAAACTACAATTTTTGAGCGAGAGCGAAGCGACTATAATCTTACAAAACGGTCGGTGGCCATGGCTCTTTCCACCAAGCCGTCGATGTCCAGCTTTGCCTCCTCAAAGAGGATGTCCTCCATATCGGGGTGGGTGTCGGGGTGCTTGGGAGTGAATACTGTACAGCAATCCTCGTAGGGCAGGATAGAGGTTTCAAAGGTGCCGATTTCACGGGCACGAACCACAATTTCCTCCTTGTCCAAGCCAATGCAGGGACGCAAAACGGGAACGGTGGCAACCGCATCGGTAACACCGAGAGAAAGCATTGTCTGGCTGGCGACCTGCGCCAAGCTTTCACCGGTAACGATACATCCTGCACCGTAGCGCTCTGCCAGCTTTGAAGCACAGCGTACCATAAAACGGCGGAGAAGAAGGGTAAACAAGCGCTCCTTGCACTTTTCCACCAGAGTTTCCTGTATTTCGGTAAGTGAAATGGAATGGAGATAAATCTCTCCGCAATATTCGGTAAGCTTTTCGGCAAGGGTGCGCACCTTTTCTGCCGCCGCCTCACCTGTGTAGGGAGGGGTTTCAAAATATACGGCATCCATTGCGGCGCCTCGCCTTGCAATCATATGTCCTGCCACGGGGCTGTCGATACCGCCGGAAAGCATAAGCAGGGCACGGCCGCTGCATCCTACGGGCACACCGCCTGCACCCTTTTCGCCGTTGCCGTGGATAAAGGCGGCTCTGTCACGGATTTCTATGGTAATGGTTCTTTCGGGGTTGAGCACATCAACCTTCATATCGGGACGGTTTTCCAGCACAATTCCGCCGCATTCATAGCAGATTTCGGGGGATTTCAGAGGGAATTTTTTGTCACTGCGCTTTGCCTCGCACTTGAAGGTTTTTGCATTGCCCAAAAGGTCGTCTATGTTTTCGGAAAGCTTTTGGCGGATGTCGTCCATATCCTTTTTACATTCAATGCATCTGCAAAGGGTGGCAACGCCGAAAACCTTTTTCAGCTTCTCATAGGCGCTGTCCATATCGGCATCCTCACTGCCTGCGATACAAAGAGTGGACTGGGCGTAATCCAATGTGAATTCGCCCTCTGCTGTTTTTAAAACACGTCTTACACGCTTTTCCAGCATGGTGTTGAAATAGTTTCGGTTAAGTCCCTTCAATACGATTTCGCCGTATTTAAGAAGTATTATTTCTCTCATTGAAAACCTCTCGTTGTTCTTATCTGCGCAATCTTTTTGCGATTAAATCAATCTTTTCGGCAAGAATGTCACATTCTTCCTTGGTGTTGTGGGCGCCAAAGCTTATTCTCACGGTGGATTCTATCTCCTCCTTGGGCAGACCAAAGCCGGCAAGGGCGTGGCTTACACCCTTTCTTGCAGAGCAGGCACTGCCTGCGGAAATGCAAATCTGCTCGCTGTTGAGGGCATTCAGCATAACTTCGCTCCGCACCCCTGAGATGGATAGAGAAAGGACGGTGGGAACGTAGTCCTTGGGGATGTTCAGCTTTATTCCGTCAACAGAAGAAAGCTTTTCACGAAGATAGTCATAGATCTCGGTAATGTGTGCCAAAACATTGCTGTCGAAATAGGAGCAGGCCGCTCCGAAGGCGGCAATGCCGGCCACGTTTTCGGTGCCGGAGCGCAGGCCGTTTTCCTGCCCTCCGCCTTTTATAAAGGGCACTGCTTTAATGCCGTTTTTTACAAAAAGTGCGCCTACACCCTTCAAGCCGCCTATTTTGTGGGCGGAAACAGAGGCAAAATCGCATAGCTTTGCTATCTCACGCTTGTCCTTCAGCTTTAAAAAGCCCTGAACGTTGTCACAGTGGAGAAGCGCACCGCAGCCGCTTCTGTCAATGGCGCGTCGGACGGCGGCAATATTGTATTTTGCGCCGGTTTCGTTGTTTACCGACATCACGCTTACAAAGGCGGCACCCTTTTTCAGCTCCTCATCCAAGGACGGCAGGTCTAATTCACCGCCGAGGGTGGAAATCCGTACAACCTCCCAGCCCTGCTCCTCCAATGCCTTTAAGGGAGCGGAAACCGAGGGGTGCTCGCTGTCGGTGGTGATAATGCGCTTGCTGCGCCTTGCCCGCAATGCAGCACAGGACATAATGGCCTGATTGTTGCTTTCGCTTCCGCTGCCGGTAAATATTATTTCCTCCGACTTGCAGGAAAGGGCTGTTGCCACGCTTTTTCGGGCATCGTCAATTATTTTTTTTGCGGCCAGCCCCGCACAGTGAACCGATGAGGGGTTGCCGTAAATTTTAATGGCATTTTCCACCGCAGAAATGGCCTCCCGGCAGGGAATGGAGGTGGCAGCGGAATCAAAATATATCATAATTAATCTCCGTTTTAAAACCGTTTAAAAAAGTTTATCACAAATATATCCTTTTTGCAACATCAAAAAGAGGGCAACGGCCTTCAAAATGGAAAGAAAAGTGAAAACCGATGAAAAAAATTGGCGGTTTCCCCTTTACATAATAAAGAAAAGGTTGTATAATAACAATGAATACCGATGTCAATATTCTTATGAATTGCGAAATAACTATATATCATAAAATCACAGATAGAGTAATCCTTTGCGGCGTATATAGATTTTTTGGCGAAAGCCCACACCTGCCGCAGGAAAGCTTGAAGGGTGCAGATACAGAACTTATCAGCGATATAAGGACTTTGCTTCGGGATAAAATAAATTTTTAGGAGGCAAAAATGGACAACCCTATTGTAGTAGGCGCAATATGTGCCGCAGTCGCTGCCGTCCTGTTCTTCATTATTGGGTACTTTGTTCGCAAGAAGAGCGCCGAAAAGGCAATCGGAAGCGCAGAACTTGAATCCAAAAGAATTATCGAGGATGCTACCAAAGCCGCCGAAACAGTTAAGAAAGAAAAACTTGTAGAGGCAAAAGAAGAAGCGCTCAAAATTAAAAACGATACCGAGCGTGAGCTTAAAGAAAGAAGAAATGACCTGCAACGGCTGGAACGTCGAGCCATGCAGAAGGAAGAAAACCTTGACAAAAAGTTTGAAAACCTCGAAAAGAAGGAAGAGGTTCTCAACGGTAAAATTCGTGAAAACGAAGAATTGAAGCTGAAAAACGAAGAAATCGTTGCAAAGCAGGACGAGCTGTTGCAGAAGATTTCCGGTATGTCGGCAGAAGATGCACGTGCTATGCTTATGGAACGTGTTGAAAGTGAAGCAAGACATGAAATGGCCATGAAGCTCCTTGAGGTTGAGCAGGAATGCAAGGACAAGGCAGAAGAATCGGCCAAGAACATAATCGCTTTGGCTATCCAGCGTTGCGCCGCAGACAGTGTGGCAGAAGCTACCGTTTCGGTAGTTGACCTGCCCAGCGACGAAATGAAGGGTAGAATTATCGGTAGAGAGGGCCGCAACATCCGTGCTATCGAAACCCTTACCGGTGTTGACCTTATTATCGATGATACCCCCGAAGCAATCGCTATCTCCACCTTCGATCCCGTGCGCCGTGAGGTTGCAAGAATGACCTTGGAAAAGCTTATTTCCGACGGACGTATTCACCCCTCCCGCATCGAGGAAACTGTGGAAAAGAGCCGCAAGGAAGTGGAAGCGGTTATCAAAAAGGAAGGCGAACAGGCCACCTACGAAACCGGCGTTCACGGCATAAACCCCGAGCTTATCAAGCTTTTGGGCCGTTTGAAATACCGTACCAGCTACGGACAGAATGTTCTTAAGCACTCTATCGAGGTTGCTCATATCGCAGGTATGATTGCCAGCGAGCTGGGTGTGGATGTAAATCAGGCAAAGCGTGCCGGCTTGCTCCACGATATCGGTAAGGCGATGACTCATGAGGTTGACGGCTCCCACGTTCAGATCGGTGTGGATGTTGCCCGCAAATATAAGGAAAGCCGTGAAATCGTTCACGCTATCGAGGCCCACCACGGCGATGTTGAGCCCCAGACACTTGTTGCTATGATCGTTCAGGCGGCGGATGCTGTTTCGGCGGCACGTCCCGGCGCAAGACGTGAAAATCTTGAATCCTATATCAAGCGTCTGCAGAAGCTTGAGGAAATCGCAACCAGCTTTAAGGGCGTTGAAAAATCCTTTGCCATTCAGGCGGGCAGAGAGGTTCGCATAATGGTTAAGCCCGATGAGGTCAACGATGACGAAATGATCTTTATCGCCCGTGATATTGCTCGCAAGATTGAAGCCGAGCTTGAATATCCCGGTCAGATCAAGATAAATGTTATCCGTGAAATGCGTCAAAGTCGGAGGCCAAGCGGTCTTAGGAAGACAATGGTTCCACTCAACTCCTTGGCTCACAGAACGACATGGCTACGATCCGACTTGAAATGATCTTTATCGCCCGTGATATTGCTCGCAAGATTGAAGCCGAGCTTGAATATCCCGGTCAGATCAAGATAAATGTTATCCGTGAAATGCGTCA
>JAZSDB010000105.1:0-8800 GCA_045530975.1 Eubacteriales bacterium | reverse complement strand
CTATCATTTCACACAGACGCTTGGAGGCACCCATAATATTGGTGGGGTTTACCGCCTTGTCGGTGGATATAAGTATAAACTTCTCGGCGCCGTATTTTTCCGCCATATCGGCAGTATTGTAGGTACCGAAAACATTGTTCTTGATGGCTTCGTTACCGCTTTGCTCCATCAAAGGCACGTGCTTATGAGCCGCCGCATGGAACACCACCTGAGGACGGTAGTTGGCAAAAATGCATTCCAATCTTTCTCTGTCACGAACCGAGCCGATTTCCACAGAAAGAGCAAGACTGTTGCCGTATTTACGGATAAGCTCCTGCTGAATTTCATAAGCATTATTCTCGTAAATATCCATAATAATCAAACGCTCGGGAGCGCTTTCGGCAATCTGACGGCAAAGCTCACTGCCTATGGAACCTCCGCCGCCGGTTACGAGAACGGTTTTGCCCTTATAATAATTCTCCTTTCCCGTTCTCATCTTTACGGGTTCACGGAAAAGAAGGTCTTCAATCTGGAATTCACGAATGGTACGCTTTGCGGTAGCAGAGCCATTGACGGTATCGGTTACGGGAGTATCGTATATTTTGATTTTACAGCCGGTCTGACTGTAAAATTCATATAACCTTGCGGCTTCCTTGCTGTTCAGCGCCGCCAGAGCAATAAAGATTTCGCTGATGGAATCCACCTTGATTTGCTCGTAAACATCCTCATCCTCAAAGTATACGGGAAGTCCCGCCACACGGGAGCCAACCTTGGAGCGTTCCTTATCGATAAAAAACATAGGTCTGTAAATAGAGCGCTTATTGGATACAAGGTCATTGCAAAGCAATACGCCCAGCTGTCCCGCGCCTACGATAGCCACATTGATTGCGGCACCTACCTCAACCTCATTCAAGCGGCGTTGCTTGTAAATAAGACGGTAGGACAGACGTGACATTACAGCAA
This sequence comes from Eubacteriales bacterium, assembly GCA_045530975.1. Lineage (GTDB taxonomy): Bacteria > Bacillota > Clostridia > Oscillospirales > CAG-382 > Coliplasma. The sequence goes on along the minus strand of JAZSDB010000105.1, from coordinate 7,858 downwards.
GAAGAGCGGTAAGAGAAGATACATTTACAAAATGCCAGATGCCGTAATATATCCACACGCCCAGAGGGTTGAAAACAAATCTGCCCAAAGCGATTGCCAGCACAGCGCCGAGAAAATCGGAAAAGACAAGATTAAAATATGCCTTTGTGTTGGTATATCGCCAAACATTGGAATAAACCCTGCCCATAAACCTGAATACAAACATACACGCAAACAGAAGAAGTGAATTTGCCAAATATACGTTCAAAGGATAGTCGGGAGAGGTTTCGAATAAAATTGTAGCAAAATAATAGCCGGTGTTTATAAGGGCATAACAAAATATGTCGAACAATATTAAAATTGCCCGCCTGCCCTTCATTTGTTTAAACAATAACTCTCTCATTTTAACACTTCCGAAACACTTTTTTAAGACTGTATTCAGATTCGCATAATTGTATCTTCAATTAACAAAATTATACCACATTCTGCACAAAAAGTCAATAAAAAAGGAAGGCATCGAGCATTGATGCCTTCCTCTTTATTTATATCTGTTTTTACTTCAGGAAGCCCTGCTTGTAAAGCAATTCTGCGCCGAGCACAGCACCGCCTGCCGCACCTCTCAGGGTGTTGTGAGAGAGGCATACAAACTTGTAATCGAAAATGGTATCCTCGCGCAGACGGCCGATGGAAATACCCATACCGCCGTAAAGATCACGGTCCAATCTTGTCTGAGGACGGTTATCCTCTTCAAAATAGGTAAGGAACTTTTCGGGTGCGTGAGGAAGCTCCAATCTCTGAGCTTCGCCTACATAATTTGCCCAATCATCTTTAATCTGCTGGATGGAGGGCTTGTTTTCAAAGGTAACGGAAACGGCAGCCAAATGTCCGTCGGATGCGGGAACACGGATGCACTGTGCGGAAATAACGGGAGTTTCGGCATTAACTATAACGCCGTTTTCAACCTTACCCCAAACCTTAAGAGGTTCCTTTTCGCTCTTTTCCTCCTCGCCGCCGATGAAGGGGATAACGTTATCAAGCATTTCGGGCCAGGTATCGAAATTCTTACCTGCGCCGGAGATTGCCTGGAAGGTGGTAACATTAACTTCCTTAATGCCATACTTACGGAGGGGCTCAAGGGCGGGAACATAGCTCTGAATAGAGCAGTTGGGCTTTACGGAAATAAATCCCTTGGTAGTGCCCAAACGCTTCTTCTGCGCTTCGATAACCTCGGTATGAGCATAGTTGATTTCGGGGATAAGCATAGGAACGTCGGGGGTTCCTCTGTGTGCGCTGTTGTTGGAAACAACGGGGATTTCTGCCTTTGCGTATGCTTCCTCCAATGCCTTTATCTGGTCCTTGGGCATATTAACTGCACAGAACACAAAATCCACATAGGGCTTAACGCTTTCAATATCCTCTGCATTGAGAACGGTCATATTTGCAATTTTTTCGGAAACGGGGGTTTTCATCATCCATCTTCCCTTAACGGCCTCACCATAGGTTTTGCCTGCAGAGGAAGGGCTTGCCGCCAAAGCGGAAATTTCAAAATAGGGGTGGTCTTCGATAAGTGTGATGAATCTCTGGCCTACCATACCGGTAGCGCCGATGATTCCTGCTCTGAGTTTATTCATAGCTTGCCTTTCAATGTAAATATCAATATTTATCCGATTTTTCGGTTATTTTCAAGTTTAAATCAAATCCTTATAGATGCCGGGAACGCTGTCCTCGATTGGAATGGCTCCTGCAATTTTCTTATAAAAATCAACAGGTCCTGCACTGCCGATAATGGCATAGCCATATCCCTCGTCACGCATTGCTTCCATACATCTCAAAAAGAGTGCGCCGCCTATTCCCTTGCCTCTTTGCGCTTCGTCCACACCTGTGGGACCGAAGAAATCCTTATAGGTGCAGTCGTAACCCGCAAAGCCGAGGATTTTTTCCTCATTTACATCGTATGCAATAAAGCAGCTTACGGGGAATTTGGTGAAGGCGGCGGAAATTTCATCGGACCAGCCGTCACCGAAATGAGTGCGCACCCACTCCACAACCTTGGTTTTATTGGGAGTCATGGGGCGGATGATTTTTATACCTTTGTCGGCGAGCTTTTTATACAAAGCGCCGCTGTCGGGAAGTTCGTATAGCTTTACGAGCATATCGGGCATAGCGTTGCCTCCTTTGCTGTTGAAATATGTGAGGGCTGCCGCGGGAATTGCAGCAGCCCCAAACGGTTTAACAGACCTTTATCAGCTCTCTTATTCGGAAACGGTAACAGAGCTGTTGTCGCTTGTTACGTCGGACACATCGCTTGTTACGTCGGAGGTAACATCGCTTGTTACATCGGAGGTGGTATCGGATGTATCCTTATCGCTCTTATCGGTGCTTGTGTTCTTATCGCTATCGCTGAGCTTGTAGGTAATCTTCATAGTGGAGAACTTATCCTGAAGCTTTTCGATGGCCTCTTCATTTTCTGCCACAGCGGTGCCTACAACGTTGAGGGCAAGAGTTGTGGTGGTGTTGAAGTTTTCGTAGATAGCATCGAGATTATCGATATCCTTATTGTCGGTAAGGGTGAGAGTGGTAAGAGAAGTAAGGTTGCCGATGGCGGTAATATCGCTTACCTGGTTACCTGTAAGATCGAGAGAGGTAAGAGTTACAATATTCTTCAAAGCGGAGATGTCGCTGATCTTGTTGTTTGCAAGATTGAGGGTTGCCAATGCAAAGGCGTCTTTCTTTTCTTCCTCATCATCGCTTGCCTTTTCCTTATTTTCCTCTGCGGGAACAACATTAGCAAGGCCGCTGATATCGGTGATTTCGTTATCGGAAAGGTTAAGAGAGGTAAGCTTTGCACAGCCGGTGATATCGGGAGCGGAGGTAAGGCCGATATTGTATGCATTTACGGTGGTGAGGTTCTTCAGGCCGTTGAGCTTCAAACCGGCAAGTGCTGCCTTGCTTTCGTTCTTATCCTCGGTGCCTTCTTCAGCAGCGGTGCTTACTTCGCTTTCATCGGAAGCATCGGAGGTGGTATCGGAGGTTACGTCGCTTGTTTCATCAGAAACGTCGCTGGTTTCATCCTTGCTTTCGGTGTTGGTTTCTTCCTTCTTGTCGGTAGATTCCTCAACCTTTACATAGATATCGAGAGTTTCGAGAGCGGTACAGCCGCTGAGGTCCAGCTCTGCGGTAAGCTCGTTGTTATAAGCGCTGATAGTCTTGAGGGCTTCACAGCCGTTAAGGCCGTTAAGGTCGGCAATCTTGTTTTCGTAGAGAGATGCGCTTTCAAGCTTATCAAGCTTTTCAAGGTTACCGATAGTAGCGATTTCATTGGAGTATGCATCGAGAGTTTTGAGCGCAACGCAGTTTTCCAGGGTGCTGATGTCGGTAAGCTTGTTGTTATAAGCACTGAGGGTTTCCAAAGCGGTGAGCTTGGAGAAGTCGCCCAAAGTGGTGATTTCGTTGTCGTAAATATTAAGAGTCTTAAGAGCGGCACATTCGGAAAGAGCGCTTACGTCGGCAAGCTTGTTGCTGTATGCATTAAGTGTTTCAAGCTTGGTAAGGCCGGAAATGCCGTTGAGATTGGTCAAATGGTTGTCTGCGGTGTAGAGAGTTTTGATTTCTCCAAGAGAGGAAATGGCATCGAGAGATTCCACACAGTTGCTGTTTACAACCAAGGTTTCGAGAGCGGTCATACCCTTCAATGCGGAAAGGTCTGCGATGGAGTTGCCTGCCACATTCAGGCTCTTCATATTAACAAGGGTAGAAAGAGCGCTGATGTCGGAAAGGCCTGCGTGAGTGTGCTTTTCTTCCTCGCCGGAGGTTTCGGAAGAAGAAGCTTCCTCTTCACGCTCGCCCATTGCGATAAGGGTGAGCTCGGTAAGAGCGGTCATATCGGAAAGGGCATCAAGGTCGGTAATGGAGGTATTACCAATATCGAGCTTGGTAAGATTCTTAAAGCTTTCGATACCTGCAAGAGAAGTAATGCCGGTGTATTCGAGAGATGCCTGCTCCAGCTTTGTGAGAGAAGCAAGCTGTTTAAGACTGGTAAGATCCTTCAAGGCCGCAGAATCCACAACAGTGGCAAAATCCAATGCCTGAATGGATGCACCGGACTGAGAGCCGTAGCTTGCATAAAGCTGAGTCATGGAGCAGTTCTGCTGCATGGAGCTTACTTCCACCAGGTCAAAGGTGCGGAGAACACGGAGGTTCTCGAAGGAGGTGATGGTCTTAACGTTGGACAAAGCATAGTTCAAAACGAGGAAGGAATCCTGTGCGGGCTCTTCCTGAGAATTGGCAATAATGCTGTCTGCCATTGCCTTGTAGCCAAGCATAACAACGGGATATGCATAGGTCTGGTAGTTGTTCTCGGAATCGTTACCGATGTCCCAGTAATAAACCAAGGATTCTACCTTTGCTATATCTTCTTCGGTAATATCGGTAACACTGTCCTTACCCAATGCCTGAGCATAGGCCTTTGCGAATTCAATGTCGCCGAAAGTTTTGTAAGGATCGTTTGCGTGGAAAAATACCTGCACGCAAGCCAAAATCAATGCAAGAGAGAGAATAGATGCAAGAATAATATTTCTCTTTTGCGCCTTCTTTACGGAATTGCTCATTTCTATAAATCCTCCGGATAAATTTCAATCATTTTATTATAACACAAGACTTTCTGTTTTGCAATAGTCAATTTTTTTCATATTTGAGAATATTGAGAAAGGCCTTGCGATTGCCGTTCCAGGTTTCCATTGTTCTGCCGTAGGCAATTTCATCCTTATCGGGCGAACGGCGCAGACAGAGAATTGCGCCCTCGGGAATATCCTTCAGCCCGTCAAGAGAATAGGCATCCAGCTCGGAAAGCTTTACACCACAGCCGTCTATAACGTTTTCGGGCATATATGCATCATCAACCACCTCTTCAAAGGGAGTGAGAAGCCCCTCATCCAAACAAATCTTGAAATAATGCTCGTCCAGCAGATAAATAACCGCATCGCCTGCACGGATTTCGGTCTGAAATCTTTTCAGCGCGTTGTTGTTATGGTCATAATTGATGGCGTTTTCCTCGGCCGTGCCGAACTTATTAACGGTAATGTCGAGGATATTTACCTTGACATCGCCGTCCTCATTGTAATCGCCCGCAAAGCCGCCCACGGTGGATTCTATCTGCTCGCCCACCACGGGATTAATGGTCATAGGCCCAACGTGAAGAATATTCACGTCAGGATCGTCATTGGAAAACATCTGCACGCAGCTTATAATTACAAGCATTAAAAGCATTGCGCCGAAAATTATCAACCATTTATAATGATACCATATATTTTCAAACCACTCACGAAAGGTGATTTTTTCTGTCTTTTCCATAAGTCCCTCCGTTTTTACGAACTTGTTGTATTCTACCACAACAGATAGGGTTTGGCAATAGATTTTATATTAACAATTGGCTAATTAAGCACTATATCGCCCAAAACCTTGCCTACAGGGTCCCTTATGATAAGATTGGCGCTGTTATCATAGGGAGTGGCGTCTTTATTTATAAGCACAAGGTTTCTTCCGCAGAAATAACGTAAAAGCCCTGCGGCAGGATAAACGGTAAGTGATGTGCCGGCAACGATAAGCAGGTCACATTCCGAAATTGCCTTTACCGCATTGCGCAAAACCTTTTCATCCAGCGGCTCCTCATAAAGCACCACGTCGGGCTTCACAACACCTCCGCAATTACAGATGGGCACATCGTCACATTCCGCAATATATTCCGCACCGTAAAACTTACCGCAACGCATACAGTAATTTCGGGAAACACTGCCGTGAAGTTCATAAACATTCACACTGCCTGCCGCCTGGTGAAGGCCGTCTATATTCTGGGTGATAACCGCCTTCAGCTTACCCTGCTGCTCCAGCTTCGCCAGCGCCTTGTGGGCATTGTTTGGCTCTATTCCGTCGGGCATCATCATATCACGGTAAAAACGGAAAAACTCTCTGCCGTGAGACATAAAAAAGCCGTGAGAAAGCATGGTTTCGGGCGGATAATCAAACTTCATACTGTATATACCGTCGGCCGAGCGGAAATCCTTTATACCGCTTTCTGTGGATACCCCTGCGCCTCCGAGAAAAACTATATTATCGGACTCTTCTATAAGCTGCTTTAATTTTTCATAAACGTTCATAACAGCACCTCCGCTTTTTATTATACACAAAAATCTGCTTTTTTCAAGATTACCCTTGACATTACCGCAATAAAAAACACTTGACAACCTATTGTTATGGATATAAAATGGTATAAAATTTTCCATCAAAACAGAGGGAACGTTCATGCACGAGCTTTTACATTCTGCCGAGCATGCCCTTTGGGACGCATTGAAGATGCTTCCCTTCCTTATCATTGCCTTTGCGATTCTGGAAATCATAGAGGCAAGGTTTGAGAAGAAAAGCGCTTCCATTGTGGAAAACTCAGGCAAAACAGGCCCCTTTTTCGGTGCTCTTCTGGGTTTGGCGCCCCAATGCGGTTTTTCGGTTATCGGTTCGAATTTTTATGCCAAGCGTTTGATTACTCTCGGCACTCTTATAGCTATATATCTTTCCACCTCCGACGAAGCTCTCCTTATTATGATAGGCCACCCCGAAAGGTGGAGAGAGATTCTTGCGATAATCGTAAGTAAGTTTACCATCGCTTTGGTTGCAGGTTATATCATCGACCTTGTTTTGCGAAAAAGACAGCAAAACGAGGAATGCCACCACTGCCACCATCACGAGGATTCCTGCGAGGATGAGGAGCTCATCGGCGAGGACCATTGCTGTGCCCACACCCATTGGAAGCCCATTGCAGTCTGCACTGTAAAGCGCACCCTTTCGGTTTTCCTGTTCCTTTATTTCGCAATCTTTGCCTTGGAATATGCCGTATCCTTGATAGGCGAGGACAGTCTGCGCAGGGTTCTGCTCAATGACAGCATTTTCCAACCCCTTCTGACCGCCCTTATCGGATTAATCCCCAACTGCGCACCCTCGGTTATTCTGGCGCAAATGTATATCGACGGAGCTATCACCATCGGCTCTACCGTAGGCGGTCTGTGTACAGGTGCAGGCGCAGGTCTTTTGGTGCTTTTCCGTGTAAACAAGGGTTGGAAATCCAATCTCTGCATTGTGGCTCTGCTTTATTGCATAGGTGCAGGTGCGGGTATTTTAATTGATTTGATATTTTAGAAAAAGCGGGCACCCCCGCTTTTTTCATTTTTCGACAGTTGTTGACAAAAAAGTCAAGGAATGATATAATGACGGACAAGTAAATAATTGTTTTGAAAGGAAAACAGCTATGAAATTGTTTGTAAAAATCATTTCCCTTTTGCTTGTTCTCTCCACTGTATTTTCACTTGCCGCCTGCGACAAGATTCCCTTCCTTAACGATAAAAGCGACAGCTCGGATGTCGTTTCCAAAACCGATGCAGAGCTTATTGTAGGTCCTTGGCGTGCTGAAATCGACCACAAGGTGCTTTTCAGCCAGATAGAAAACGTATATCCCGGTGCATTGGACGGCACCGAGGAAATGTCACTCACAGCAACGATTGAAATGCTCTTCACCAAAGATGGTAAATTCTCCTATCTCGTTGTGGATATCGAGGAATACAACCAAAAAGCATTGGCCTTCTGCGATGTGGTTTTCAATAATATTTATGAGGTAAACTTCGAAACCGGCCTTACTACCGATACCTTGGAGGTTTTCAAAACCAACACTCTCAAGGGTAAAACCACTGCTCAATTCTTTGGCGCAGATGCGGCTTCTCTCTTTGTTGATAATTATTACAAGTGCGAGGACGGCAAGTGCACCTTCGCCGACAGCGTGGAGGAGCTTCAAACCTCCGATGATGTTATCAATATCGAAATAACCGAAAATACTCTT
>JAZSDB010000104.1:0-4858 GCA_045530975.1 Eubacteriales bacterium | reverse complement strand
TGCGGTAAATACAATTGTGAATAAAAAGGGTAAGCTCTATGGCTACAATACCGATTATTACGGAATGAAGGCCCTTATCGAAAGGGTGGGGATAGACCTTAAGGATAAAAAGGTGCTTGTCCTCGGCAGCGGCGGTACAAGCAAAACCGCCAATGCGGTGGCCACCGATATGGGCGCATCCTCAATATTTACCGTCAGCAGAAGAAAAAGCGATGATAATATCACCTATGAAGAGGCAGCTGCCCTTCACAGCGATGCCGATGTGATTATAAACACCACCCCGTCGGGTATGTATCCCGATTGTCAGTCCTGCCCCATTGATATAGCCCCCTTTTCCAAGCTTATCGGTGTTGTGGATGTGGTTTATAACCCTCTTTGCACCAACCTTGTTTTAAATGCAAGAGAAAGGGGTATCAGGGCCGAGGGCGGACTGTATATGCTTGTAATGCAGGCGGTTTTTGCGGTTGAACGGTTTATCGATGCAAAAATCGAAAAAAGCACCGCCGATGAGGTCTTTGCTTCTCTTATGGCTTCAAAGCAGAATATAGTGCTCACGGGAATGCCGGGAAGCGGTAAAAGCACCGTGGGTAAGCTTTTGGATTTAAAGGGCTTTGAATTTTTCGATACCGATTCAGAAATCGAAAAGCGTTGCGGTTGCAGTATAAAGGAGCTTATCCAAGCAAAGGGCGAGGTATATTTCCGCAATCTGGAATCCGAGGTTATAGGTGATATTTCCTCCCATAGCGGCAGGATTATATCCACCGGCGGCGGAGCTGTTTTAAGAGAAGAAAACGTGAGAAACCTCAAGCAAAACGGTAAGCTGTTCTTTCTCAATGCCAACCCCGACCGCTTGAGGGCCACCGACAGCCGCCCCCTTTCGGATACAAGGGAAAAGCTTATGTCGCTGTATAACGAAAGAATAGATATTTATCTTTCCACCGCCGATGCTGTAATTCCCGATATGGGAACACCCGCCGAAGAGGCGGAATGCATCCTGGCAAAACGAAGGGAGCTGATTTTGTGAAAATCCTTGTTATAAACGGTCCCAATCTCAATATGCTGGGCATCCGTGAGCCCGACCATTACGGCAGGGAAACCTATTCCGACCTTGTGGCAAAGATAGAACGCCACTGTAAGGAAAGAAATACAGAGGTGGAGATATTTCAGTCCAACCACGAGGGTGCGCTGGTGGATAAAATCCAGAGCGCATATAAAAATGCCGACGGTATAGTTATCAATCCTGCCGCATATACCCACACCAGCGTTGCTATTTTAGATGCGGTGAAGGCGGTAAATATTCCCACCGTGGAGGTTCATATATCCAAGGTTGAGGAGCGTGAGGACTTCCGTCAGATAAGCTATATCCGTTCTGCCTGCGTTAAAACCATAACGGGCCACGGCACCGACGGATATTTAGAAGCCATAGATTTTTTAATCGGGGAAAAATAGTATGAAAGCCAATTTTAAGCCCTGCACACTGAAAGGAACAATATCTGCACCGCCCTCCAAAAGTATGGCTCACAGATATCTTATCGGTGCGGCCCTGTCGGGACAAAAATGCCTTCTTTCGGGTGTGGATTACAGCGAAGATATTCTCGCAAGTATAGATTGCCTGAGGGCCTTGGGCGTAAATGTTACTGTGGACGGTCACAATGTTTCGCTGGATTCTCGGGGCTGGATGCAGACAGAAAATGCTGTTTTGAATTGCCGTGAAAGCGGAAGCACCTTCCGATTTTTCATCCCTCTTGCTCTGTGTCTGGGCAAAAGGGTGGTTTTGCAGGGAAGTGAACGCTTGCTTGAAAGACCGCTGTCCGTCTATGAGGACCTTTGTAAGGAAAGGGGCTTCACCTTTGAAAAGGGTAAAAATTCAATAACCCTTTGCGGAAGTCTTAAAAGCGGAGAATATACGGTAAGGGGCGATATAAGCAGTCAGTTTATAACAGGGCTTATTTTTGCTCTTGTTTACCTTAATGAAGAGTCATCCGTCCGAATACTGCCCCCCTTTGAAAGCAGGTCCTATATCGATTTGACCTTGTCTGCCCTTAAATCCTTCGGTGCCGATGTTTCCTTCACCGATGAATATAAAATCACCGTAAAGCCCTCAAAGCTCTGCGCCTATTCGGGAAAAATCGAGGGCGATTATTCCAATGCCGCCTTTCTGGATGCCTTCAATTATCTTGGCTCGGATGTGAAAATAGAAAACCTGAAACCCGACAGCTTGCAGGGCGATAGGGTTTATTCCCAATATTTCCGTGAGCTTTCGGAGGGCACACCCACCCTTGATATTTCCGATTGCCCCGACCTTGGCCCCGTGCTTTTTGCCCTTGCGGCAATAAAAAACGGAGCTCACTTTACGGGTACCGACCGCCTGAAGGCCAAGGAAAGCGACCGAGGCAGGGCAATGGATGAGGAGCTTTCAAGCTTGGGTGGCGGACTTATTTTCGGTGACAATACCATCACCGTGCCCAAGCAGACGCTGCAATATAAGGGAAAAGCACTCAATGGCCACAATGACCACCGTATAGTTATGGCTTTGTCGGTTGTTCTTTCAAAAACAGGCGGCACAATTGAGGGTGTAGAGGCCGTGAGAAAAAGCTACCCATCCTTTTTTGACGATATAAAGGCATTGAATGCCGAGGTTGAATTGTTATGATAGTTGATGTAAGTAAAAAAATATTAATAGTCGGTCTTGGCTTGCTGGGCGGAAGCTATGCCAAGGCATTAAAGCGCTTCGGGTTTCATATCAGCGCAATTACTCTTGACCAAAGCTCCATCGATTATGCCTTGGAAAATCGCATTATCGATGAGGGCAGTACCCAAATCGATGAGAAATTAATCGGCGAGGCCGACCTTGTGATTTTCGCCCTTTATCCCCACGTTTTTGTGGATTGGATAGAGAAGAATCAAGGCCTCTTTAAAAGCGGTGCGCTGATTACCGACGTTACGGGTGTAAAGACGGGCATTGTTTATAAAATTCAGAATATGCTCCGCCCCGATGTGGAATTTATAGCCGCCCACCCTATGGCAGGCCGAGAGGTTTCGGGGGTAGAAAACAGTACCGAAAAAATGTTTATCGGCGCAAACTATATTGTAACCCCCACCGATAAAAATACACCGCAGGCCATTCAGACCTGTATAGAGCTGGGCAGATTGCTGGGATTTTCCAATGTAACCACCCTTACGCCCGAAAAGCACGATGATATGATCGGCTTCCTTTCTCAGCTTACCCACTGTATAGCTGTCACCCTGATGACCTGCAACGACGAAGAGGATATGGAAAAGTTCACCGGCGACTCCTTCCGTGACCTTACCCGAATTGCCCGTATAAACGATTTGATGTGGAGCGAGCTCTTTGTGGAGAATAAAGAGGTTCTGCTCCAACACATGAATTTGTTTATGGATAAATTCAATGAATTAAAGGGTATGCTGGAATCCGAGGATATCGACGGAATGCGTGCAATGATGCGCCATTCCACCCAACGCCGTGCTCTCTTTGACAAAAAGTAAGGGCGCAAATTACGGCTTTATAAAAACTCCCCCGATTGGGTTCATACCTATCAAGGGAGTTTTGTTTTTTTGTGCGGAAAACGTCATTGAAAAACAATAAAGGTAATGATATAATGACTGTAATAGGATAAGCGGAGACGCCCCATTGTAAGGCAACCTTTACAAATATGGAAATAACCGAATGTAAATGGTCTGCCCACGACGGACAACAGCCCGATGTCGAATAATATCAATACTTGACATAGCGAAAAAGCCGATTTATAATAGATTGGATTTTAAGTTATCATATTTCGAAAGCAAGGCGAAATTAAAATCTGTTTTATAATCATTAACCCTTTTAAAATTAATAATATGCGGAGGAAACAGATATGAATTATGACGTTATAATCATAGGTGCCGGTCCCGGCGGTATCTTTGCGGCGTATGAGCTGGTTCAGCGCAAACCCGAGTTGAAGGTTGCTGTGTTTGAAGCCGGCCACGCGCTGAATAAGCGGAGCTGTCCGATCGACGGAGATAAGATCAAAACCTGTATCGGATGTAAAAGCTGTTCGATTATGAGCGGCTTCGGCGGTGCAGGGGCATTTTCCGACGGTAAATATAATATAACAAACGACTTCGGCGGAACGCTTTATGAGTATATCGGAAAAACCCAAGCACTGGATTTGATGCATTACGTCGACGGTATAAACTTAAAGTTCGGCGGGGAGGGCACAAAGCTTTATTCCACCGCAGGAACCCGTTTTAAAACACTCTGTATACAAAACGACCTTCATCTTCTCGATGCATCGGTTCGCCATTTGGGCACCGATATCAACTATGTCGTTCTCGAGAATATCTATACCTATTTAAAGGATAAGGTCGAGTTTTTCTTCGATACTCACGTCGATGCGGTAAAAATAATCCCCGGCGGATATACGGTTAAATGCAAGGACAAGACCTATTCCTGCGAAAAGTGTATCGTTTCGGTCGGACGTATCGGAAGTAAATGGATGGAATCGGTTTGTAAGGAATTGGATATTCCCACCAAGTCCAACCGAGTCGACCTCGGCGTTCGTGTTGAACTGCCCGCAGCAGTTTTTGCACATCTTACCGACGAGCTTTACGAAAGTAAAATCGTTTACCGTACCGAAACCTACGGCGACAAGGTCCGTACATTCTGTATGAACCCCAAGGGCGCGGTAGTAAACGAAAACACAAACGGAATTATCACGGTAAACGGACATAGCTACGAGGATCCCTCAAAGCAAACCGAAAACACAAACTTCGCTCTGCTTGTTGCACAGCATTTTTCGGAACCGTTCAAGGATTCAAACGGCTACGGTGAATCGATCGCAAGACTCAGCAATATGCT
>JAZSDB010000191.1:0-8072 GCA_045530975.1 Eubacteriales bacterium | reverse complement strand
GCTTACGCGAACCAAATTTCCTGTTTTGCTCTTTACTTGTTTTAAAAGAATTAACGAGTCTGTACTTCACATATACTATGCTTTGTACTTTCTGTTGTTCGATTTTCAATGTCCGTTCGCGCCACCCGCTCTCGCAGACAGCTTTGCTATTCTAACACAACGTTTACCAATTGTCAACCCCTTTTTTCAAAAAATTTTATATTTTTTTCGTGCTTCCTATTTCCCCTTGCGCCCCAACGCTTTTCGGGTTTTTATGTTGACTTTTTATTGGGATTTTATAAAAAACTTTTGATTTTCCGGAAGCTTTCATATACTTCTCCGTACATATACAGAGAGCCCAGCATAATCAGAGGTCTGTTATTGTTTTTGGCAAATTCGCAGGCCAACCTCACACCGTCGTAAATGCTTTCCGAGGGAATTGCCGTTACACCCTTTTCCGAGAAGGTTTCCGACAGCGCACAGGAAGACAGCGCACGGGGCGAGGGAGGAGTTACGGTAAAAACGGTATGGCAAAGGGGTGCAAGGATATCCACCATATCGCCGTAATCCTTATCCGCCAGCACACCCATAAGGAGAACCACCCTTTCATCTCCGAAGAAGCGCTTTATGCTTTCGGAGGCGGCGGTGATGCCCTGAATATTGTGAGAACCGTCGAAAACGGTTACGGGGTCCCGACCCAGAAGCTCAAAGCGGGCACGCCATTTTGCCTTTTCCAGACCCTTATAGAGGTTTTCATCGGAAATATCAAATCCGTTTTCTCGCAAAATCTCCACCGTTTCGATAACCGTGGAAGCATTTTCGGGCTGATAGGTTCCGCAGAGAGAAAGCTTTACATCCTTATATCTGCCGTAATCGAAAAGGGTTCCTCCGATATCTGCGCTTTTTATATCCAGCTCCGACAGTCGGGTGCGCACCCATTGGGAGTGCTTTTCGATACAGCGGTTACAGATAACCTTATAGGCCTCATCGTCACGTCCGCCGTACACAACAGGGCGCTTTTGCTTTATTATACCCGATTTTGTTTCGGCTATTTCCTTAACACTTCCGCCCAGCACCGCAGTATGGTCCAGCGCCACGCCCGTGATAACCGACACCACGGGGGACTCTATCACGTTGGTAGAATCCAGACTGCCGCCCATTCCTACCTCCAGCACCACAACGTCGCAGCCGTTATTCTTATAATAAAGGAAGGCAACTGCCGTGATAAGCTCAAATTCGGTGGGCTTGTCCTCCATTTCCTCGGCAAAGGGCTTTACCTCTTCCACAAGCGAAGCCAGTTCCTCATCGGAAATGGGGGTTCCGTTTATCTGCATTCGCTCATTAAAGCATACGATATAGGGCGAGGTATACAGTCCCACCTTATAGCCCGCTTCCCTCAGCACCGAGGACAACATAGAGCAGGTGGAGCCCTTGCCGTTGGTGCCTGCCACGTGAACGAACCTCATTCCCCTTTCGGGGTTGCCCAATTTGGCCAACAGCTCTCTTGTACGGGAAAGGCCGGGACGCGAGCCGCGCCATTCCACCGAGTGGATATATTCAAGTGCTTCGTTATAGGTCATTTTATTACTCCTTTAATTGAAGGACGATGATACAAAACGGTTTTTCAGAACCACATAAATGAAATAGGCCTCCAGAGCTCCGATGCAGAGGTAGAGGGGCGCTCTCATTCCCAACAGCACAAAATAGGAATAACCATATATTGTGTAGAGCCCCACGGATTTTATTATTACCGACCCAACAAGATGTGAAAGGAGGGAAATTATGCAAATTTGCGGAAATTTCCTTCCTTTTATTATATAGCGTGAAATTACGCCCGAAATCAGTCCCACCGATGCCGCACCAAGAGTGATTATGGGGTTGATGGCATAGCCCGACATAACGCAGGAAATAAGGTCGGAGGCAATACCCACGGCGGCGCCTGCCACAGGTCCCAAAAGGATACCCGTGAGCATCAGGGGAAAATTATCGAAGGTCACTCTTATGGCGCCGAAGGTGAAATAGCTTTTGCAAACCCACCCGATAACCACGCACAGCGCCACCATCAATGCGGAAAAGACCAGCTTTTTTGTATGCTTTTTATAGGATTTCATAAAAACCTCACGCTTTACGGCCATAAAAAGGGCCTTCTTTCCCTACCTACATAAAGCAAGAAAAGAAGGCCGCAAAGCTGCACCTATGTATTTTGCCGTATGAAGCGGGATGCAGGGTTCAAACCGCAAACAAATACGTTTTTCGTCCGACTGACAACTCCCCGTTCTGTCGGCACTTCACGAATAAACCCTTACTCTTCAATGTGTTGGTATTATAGCACCCCACCGCACCGATGTCAACGGATTTTCAATATTTCCTGCCCCAAATCAGACGAAAAAGTGGTTTTAGCACCCTGGGCGAACGAAAACAGTATATTCTCACAAACAGTTCCTCCTATTTTGTAAATAAAAGAGCTCCCGCTCCCACAATGAGCACCGCCTCTATACAAACCAGCGCACCCTTGGGAAGCACAAGGCAAAGCATCACACCCAAGCCAAAGGATAAAGCGGCGGCGCCTACGGTTTTTCCGCAAACACGCATAAATCATCACTGCCTTTCTTTCACAGATTATGCATAAGCGGAGATATGTGACAATATACATAATATAAAAAAAGAAAGGGCGCGATTAAAATAGCTATCACAACAAACGAAATACTTATACCGAAAAAGCTTTTCGGCGCAACCATCGACAAGGAGTTGGAGGCAGACATCACACTTCCCGACCATTGTCCCGACATAGCAAGAATTGTAAAGGTGGACTGCACACCCATTGCCGAAAGCTGTTTATCGGAGGATGGCAGAATTACCGTTAAGGGCAGGGCGGTTTTTGATGTGTTGTACGAAACCGATTACAAAAACCGTTTGCGCTGTCATTCCTTCACCAGAGATTTCAGCCACAGCTTTCCTCTTCCCGTCACCAATGCGGTAAACATCGGTGCCTTCTGCAACATGGACTGCAAGCGCATCGATTGCCGTCTTTTAAGTGACAGACGATTGATTTTGCGCAGTATGCTCGGCATTGAGCTGGATTCGGAGGGCGATATTGCCGTTAAAGTAATCAGCCCCGAGGAGGACGGATGCACTTTTTTTCGCAAGAAAACCATTGGCTTTGAGGGGCGCACGGTTCTTTTGGAGGAAAGCTTCGGCTTCAGCGAGGAAATGCCCCTTAACCGCAATGAGAAATGCATAAACGAAATCCTTTGCGGCACAATTACCCTCTCGCCGCCTCAGGTAGATTTGTCCCCGGGCCGTGCCGAGATTTCCACCCATGCCACCTTCCACGCTCTTTGTGAGGAGGAAAACAACGAGGGTGCTTATTATATGTCGGTAAAGACTCTACCCCTGAAGCTGGAATTTACAAACGAAGGTATAGAGGATTTCAAGCGTGCCTCCGTATCCCTGCTGCCCGTAGACTGTCAATTCCATCCCGAGCTGGACCAATACGGAGAGCACCGAATAATCCGTTGTGATTTTTCGGTGAAAATGCAGATGAAGATAAATGAGCCCAAGGCCCACACGGTGGCCGAGGATATGTTTGAAAAGAGCTATACCTCTCAGGGCGTTTCCATCCTTTATCCCATTCCCTTTGCAGAGGAGCTGTGCAGCTGCGGATTTACCGCCGAGGGAAAGCTGTCTCCAAGCGAGCCCTTGGCAGAGAGCATTCTCGATGTTACCGCCAAAAGCTGCGGATGCACCGTCGAAAGCACCGAGGAGGGGCTTTTTCTGAAGGGCAATTTCACCGCAACGGTGATAATGAGCAACCAGCAGGGCATTCAATGCTGCGACATAACCCTTCCCTACCGCCAAAGCTTTACGGCAAGTCCCTCGGAAAACAGCACCCTTTCAGCTCAGGTTATGGCCCTGGAGGCAATTCCCACCCTTCATTCCGACGGAAGCATAGGTGTGAGAGTGATTGCCGAGGCAAGGGTTTTCGGTTTCGGTCATCGCGACGAGGAATTTTTGTCCTCCGTTACCAAGCGAACACCCATCGAAGCCCCCGAGGAGGGCACACGGCTGACCTTCTGCTTCCCCCGACGGGATGAATGTCTGTGGGACATCGCAAAGCTCTACCACGTAAGCCCCGAAAGAATAGCGGCGGCAAATCCCGAAAGCTTTGGAGAAGGCGGAGAGCTTTTAAAGCTCACCCCCATCGTGATAAAAAGCTGAGGTGTCAAAAGCCGAGGGAGCGGAATAGAATAAGAATAGTACGCCCCACGGGACAGGAGGAGTAATATGAGGATAACAATGGCAGGCGGGGATTCCCGTATGATAACCGCAGGACAGCTTCTGCAAAAAGCGGGATATAATTGTGCAGGGTTTGGATTTGGTGAAAGGGACACGGGCTTTCCCCTTATCGAGCACCACAAAATTACCGAGGCGCTGGCACAGACAGATGCGGTGATTTTACCTCTGCCCTGCCAAAGGGACGGTTATTTGAACACCCCCTTTACCGACAAAAGGTATTTATTGGCCGATGTTTTTGCCGCAAAGGGGCCCGAAACGATTGTATTGGGCGGTCTTTTGCCCACCGAGGGTAAAAACTTTGTCGATTATTCTCTGCGGGAGGATTTTCGGATAAAAAATGCCGTTCCCACGGCCGAGGGCGCCATTTCGCTGGCTATGTCATCCATGGACAGAACCCTTTTCGGCGAAAAGGCGGTGGTGGTGGGCTATGGCAGGATCGGCAAATATCTTTCGTTATTATTAAAGAGCATGTCTGCCTCGGTAACGGTTGTGGCTCGCAGTCTGCACAGCAGAGCGACCGCAGAGATAAACGGGCTTACAGCGGTGGGCTTTGATGATTTCAGAGCATCGCTGACCGAAGCGCAGGTTGTGTTCAACACGGTGCCCCACCTTGTTATCACCGAAAAGGAGATTGCCGTGATGAAGGAGGACTGTCTTTTGATAGACCTCGCCTCCCTGCCCGGCGGAGTGGATGAGGGGGCGGCGCAGAGCTACGGCATAAAATTCCTGCGGGCCCTTTCACTGCCCGGAAAGGTGGCGCCCGTCACGGCAGGAAGGATTGTTTTTGAAACGGTTTACAGCATTTTGCGGGAAAGAGGTATTGCAATATGAAATTGTTATATGCTATGTGCGGCTCATTCTGCACCCACAAAACCTCGCTGGAGGTATTGCGCAAGCTGGCGGAAAAGCATCACATTACTCCCGCCCTCTCGGAGGCGGCAAGAGATACCGACACCCGCTTCGGCCGTGCCGATACTCTGAAGGAAACCATTGTGGGGATATGCGGAAAAAAGCCGGTGCTTTCCATACGGGATGCCGAGGAAATTGTTACCAACGGCAATTTCGATGCCGTGATTCTTTCACCCTGCACGGGGAACACGCTGGCAAAGATTGCCAACGGAATTACCGATTCCACCGTTACAATGTGTGCCAAGGCGCAGCTGAGAAACCGCCGTCCCGTGCTGATTGCCCTTGCCACCAATGACGGGCTGGGCGCAAACCTCTTCAACATTGCCCTGACCCTGGAGAAGAAAAACATCTATTATGTACCCTTCGGGCAGGATTCACCCTTCGGCAAGCCCGGGTCCCTTATTTGCGATTTTTCCCTTCTCGAGGAAGCTCTTGCCAAGGCCACAGAGGGCAAACAGCTCCAGCCCATATTGTTGAAATAGGATTTCTCTTCCCCGAAAATGACAGCTGTCGCATATTTCTGCGGCAGCTTTTATTATATTTATTAAAAAATATCGGCAATACTGTACGAAAAAAATGAAAAAACCGTGTTATATTTGTTACAAGCACTCACAAACACACTTTGCTAACAAAAACCTATGAAAATAAAGAAAATATTTTGCAAAAGCTATTGACAAAGGAAAAAAACGGGGTATAATAATCCATAGATTAGCACACAGCGAGTTAGAGTGCTAAAAACAAGGTGGAGGGTTTATGGAGCTTAACGAACGCAAAAAAGCAATATTACGTTCCGTGGTGGATGCCTACATTGCCACAGGCGAGCCGGTGGGTTCCAAATATCTTACCACCAATGCGGATTTTAAGGTTTCCAGCGCCACCATACGAAATGAAATGAGCGAGCTGGAAAGTATGGGCTATCTGGAGCAGCCCCACACCTCGGCAGGACGTGTTCCCACCGCAAAGGGCTACCGAACCTATGTGGAAAATCTGATGGGCCGTTATTATCTGGCCATGGAAGAGGTTGAGGTTCTGGATGAGCTGATAGAAAGCAAGCTCCACGAAATGACCGCACTTATGGAGGAGGCAAGCCACGCCATAGGCGAGCTTACCAACTACACCTCCTTCGCCTTTATCGGCGGCAGCGGCAGTGAGGCCGACCGATACGAGATAGTTTACATCGGCGAGCACGATTTTCTGATGGTTATGATTTGCCGTGACGGCTCGGTAAGGTCACGACAGGTGAAAACACAGGAAAAGGTTACTCCCGAAATTACCGAAAAGGCAAAAAATGCCCTGAACAAATGCTTTACCGCCATCACCCCCGAGCAGGTAAATCTGAACACGGTGCTGGAATTTGAAAACGAGCTGGGCGAATATAAAAGCTTTGCCTCTGTGCTTTTAAGGGTTGTCAACGAAATGTTCAATTCCTTCGACAGCGAAAAGGTACACATAGACGGCGTAACAAAGCTCCTTTCCTACCCCGAATTTTTCAATATCGCCAAGGTACAGAGCGTATTGAATATGATAGAGGAGCGCAAGAAGTTTTCCGAGCTGATGAAGAAGGCAATCCCCGGACAAACAAGCATTGTTTTTGGTGAAGAGGATACCGACATCGCTCCCGCCGAAACGGGATTTGTATTTCATCCCATCAGCATAAACGGAAAGGTGATCGGTGCCATAGGCGTTATCGGTCCCAAAAGAATGGATTATAAAAAGGTTATCGCCTCCCTCGATTATTTTGCAGAGGGGCTCACAGAGCAGATAGGCAACAAAACCGAACTTTTGATTGGAGAAGGTACAGATGGAAACGAAGACCAATAAGCCCGAAGAGGCAGTAGAAGCAGAAGCAGTAGAAGCAGAGGCAGTGAGCACCGGAGTGGAATCCCCTGCCGCCGAGGGTGCAAAGAAAACCAAAAAAGAGGAAAAGGCAGGCAAAAAGGCCGACAAGGAGGCAGAATCCCTTAAGGCACAGCTTGCGGAATCCAACGATAAATATCTGCGCTTGGCGGCTGAATATGAAAACTACCGCAAGCGAGCAACCAAGGAAAAGAGCGATGCCTATGCAGACGCTTACGCCAATGCGGTAAAGCAGATGCTTCCTTTGGCAGACAGCTTGGACCAGGCAATAACCTTTAATCCCGATGACGAGGGCATAAAGGCGCTTATCAAGCTTGTAACCGACACCTTTGCAAAAATGGGTGTAACCCCCATCGAATCCGATGGTGCGGTCTTTGACCCCAATCTTCACAATGCGATAATGCACGAATCCGACGAAAGCATGGGCGAAAGCATTGTTTCCCAGACCTTCCAGAAGGGCTATATGCTGGGTGATAAGGTTATCCGTCACGCTATGGTAAAGGTAGTAAACTGATATAAATTTGTTTCAAAATTCACAATATAAAAAGGATGGTATTTAATTATGGCTAAAACAATCGGTATTGACCTTGGCACAACAAACTCTTGTGTTTCGGTATATGAGGGCGGCGAGCCCATTGTTATTCCCAACGCCGAGGGTAACAGAACAACCCCTTCCGTGGTTGCATTCTCCAAAACCGGCGAAAGAATGGTAGGTCAGGTTGCAAAAAGACAGGCAATCACCAACCCCGACAGAACAGTTATCTCCATTAAGCGTGAAATGGGCTCCTCCTACAAGGTGAGCATTGACGGCAAGGATTACACTCCTCAGGAAATCAGCGCAATGATCCTGCAAAAGCTTAAGGCGGATGCAGAGGCATACCTCGGCACCACTGTTTCGCAGGCGGTCATCACTGTCCCCGCTTACTTCTCCGACGCACAGCGTCAGGCGACGAAGGACGCAGGTAAGATCGCAGGTCTTGAGGTTTTGCGTATCATCAACGAGCCCACTGCAGCGGCGCTTGCATACGGTC
>JAZSDB010000112.1:0-2532 GCA_045530975.1 Eubacteriales bacterium | reverse complement strand
GTTCCCTTGCAGTTATCTGCAATTATCCGTCAGTCGCAAAGAACTAATATTCACGTAGAAGATTATATCATATTGCATTTTTCATGTCAAGATAAGCGGGAACAATTTTATTACTTTTTATTGCAAAAAACGCCGTTTACTTTTCCAAATCAGCTTCGCAATATGCACACTTTAATGTTCCGTCTTTCTTGGAACGAACACCGAACTTTTTAATTCCGGTTTCAAACTTTGTAATACAGCGAGGATTGGAGCAGCTTGCTCCATCCAAGAGTTCAAAAGGTGTTACTTCTTTCTTATTTAGGTCAGCAGATTCCGAAAGAAGCTTTCTGATAAGCGCCTTTCTCATATTCTTACCGTTAAACACTTGTTTGAAATAACAAGCTCGGGGGTCATCATCCACATCAACACTAATTTCATCCACTCTGGGAAGAGGGTGAAGTATAGCCATATCGGGCTTAGCATTGGCCAGTTTAGTGCTGTCGAGAACATAACTTCCCTTTAAACGCTCATATTCCTCTACACTTTCAAATCTTTCACCCTGAATACGAGTCATATACAAAATGTCCAATTCGGGGATTGCCTCTTCCAGTGAATGAGTTTCTACGTAAGGAATTCCGTTGTGTTCGATTACTTCCCTTTTTATGTATTCGGGAAGAGAAAGCTCGTCCGGAGCAATTAATACAATTCTTATTCCCGTGTATCTGGAAAGCGCATGAATAAGAGAATGAACAGGGCGTCCGTATTTCAGGTCTCCGCAAAAACCAATAGTAAAATCAGAAATTCGACCTTTTTCTCGATAAATAGTAAGCAAATCGGCTAATGTCTGTGTAGGGTGAGCATGGCCGCCATCGCCTGCATTTATAACAGGTATTGAGGCGTTCAGCGAAGCGACCATCGGTGCACCCTCCAGCGGATGGCGCATGGCTAAAATATCAACATAGCAACTAACAACCTTGGAAGTATCTGCAATTGTCTCACCTTTTGCGGCAGAAGAGCTCTTGGCATCAGCAAAACCTATAGCGCTACCGCCCAATTCAATCATAGCAGATTCAAAGCTCAATCTTGTTCGTGTGGAAGGTTCATAAAACAAAGTTGCGATTTTCTTTCCCTTGCAGCATTCGCTGTATTTAGAAGGATTATCTATCATATCGCAAGCAGTATGAATCAATTCGTCTATATCTTCTACCGAAAGATCCAAAATATCTATTACGCTTCTCATTTTGCAGCTCCATTGATTGCAAGATAATTCTTAATACGCTGAACATTTTCAGCGTTGGAATCATCTTCTTCAAGATACTCTATAATGTCATAAACATCCACTACGGAATACACGGGGAAGCCAAATTCTTCGCCCACTTCTGCCATTGCGGATTTTTCTGTTTTCCCTTTTTCTTTACGGTCAACCATTACAAAAGTTGCGGCAACCTTCACCCCTTCAAGAGGCGCAAGAATTGACATACTTTCTCTGATAGCGGTTCCCGCAGTTATTACGTCTTCAACAATTACTACCTCTTCACCGGCTTTAGGTACATACCCAACAAACATACCGCCTTCGCCGTGATCCTTCACTTCCTTTCTATTGAAGAAGAAAGGAACGTCAAGTCCTTTTTTAGCAAGCGCTACCGCTGCCGAAACAGCTATAGAAATGCCTTTATAAGCAGGTCCGTAAAGAACAGCTTTTTTATCTCCGAATTTTTCTTTATATGCAGTAGCATAAAATTCACCCAATTTGGAGATTTGTTCACCGGTTTTAATTTCACCGGCATTTATAAAATAAGGAATTTTTCTTCCGCTTTTCGCAGTAAAATCGCCAAACTTCAACACTCCTGCACTTTGCAAGAATTGTATAAACTCTCTCTTATAACCTTCCATAATATACCTCTTAATCTACAAATTCATCCAAGCAACGCTGATATGCGGCCACAGGATCTGCTGCCGCAGTAATAGGTCTGCCCACAACGATATAATCCGATCCTATCTTTTTCGCCTCTGCAGGAGTCATTACACGCTTTTGGTCGCCTATTTCACCATCAGCGAAACGCACACCGGGAGTCACGGTTACAAAATCGTTTCCGCAAACATCGTGTACTTTTCCTGCCTCTAAAGGAGAACATACAACACCGTCAAGACCTGCCTTTTTGGCATTTTCGGCGTAATGCATTACCACCCTGTCAATGGGTTCTTTAATCAAAAGATCATTTTCCATGCTTTCTTGATCAGTAGAAGTAAGCTGAGTAACAGCAATAAGCATAGGACGGGTACCGTCGGGACGTGTAAGACCTTCAATCGCTGCTGTCATCATTCTGATTGTACCTGCTGCATGAAGATTGCACATATCAACGTCCAAGCGAGAAAGCACGGACATGGACTTTTTAACGGTATTGGGAATATCGTGAAGCTTCAAATCCAAGAAGATTTTATGACCTCTTGCTTTCAATTCACGAACAATAGAAGGGCCCTCTGCGTAAAAGAGCTCCATACCGATTTTAACAAAAGGTTTTTTGCCTGTAAATTTATCCAAAAACGCAAAGG
>JAZSDB010000050.1:0-8191 GCA_045530975.1 Eubacteriales bacterium | reverse complement strand
GTTGGGTGCACACTATTCCGGTCCAACCGATGGTTATAAGATTGGATTTTTCATAAGTACCGCAGGAAACAAGCACTGCGGGCACGGGGGATAAAAGGGCACCGCCCTTCCATTTTTGCTTCATAACAACACCAAAATCATTTGTCCAATATTTCTTTTACAATCTCATAGGCCATTCTCAAGCCCGCTGTGGCAGGCACGAAAACCGCACTGGAGGGAGTCGCTCTTCCCGTGATTTCATTTCTGCCCTCTACACATTGGCCCGGCGCCTCCTCGGAAAGCACCACCTTCAGCGAGGGCACATTTCTTTCCCTGAGCTCCTTGCGCATAACCCTTGCAAGCGGGTCGCCGGAGGTTTGATAAATATCCTTTGCTGTTACAAAGGCAGGGTTCAAGCGGTTGCCGGTGCCCATAGAGGAAATAATGGGAATCCCCAATCGGTTGGCATTGGAAATAAGCAGGAGCTTGGAAGTCACCGTATCAATGCAGTCGGCAATGTAATTATATTCGTCCAAAGCGATTTCTTCTGTTGTATCGGCAGAATAGAAAAGATTTTTCCACTGAACCTTGCATTGGGGATTTATATCGGCAAGGCGCTCTGCGCAAATCTCCGCCTTGGAGCTTCCCACGGTGGAATTGAACGCAATAAGCTGGCGGTTTATATTGGTTTCGGATACGGTATCGCCATCGATAACACAAATCCTGCCCACACCGCATCGGGCCAGAGCTTCGGCACACCAGGAGCCAACGCCGCCCACGCCGAAAACAACCACAGCGGAATTATTAAGTTTTTCTATCCCCTCTGCACCCAAAAGAGGCAGAGAACGTTCAAGCAAGCTCATATTTTTTCCTTTATTTCAGCAGGAGATAGGCCATCAGCTCTCGAAGGGGTTGGTTGCATCCACCACCGCTGAATAGTATTTTTCGTAGGTAACAAAGCCGGGGGCGCTGCCGTTTGGCTTTTTCAGGTTGCGTACACGGGTATAGTCAACCTCCACATTACGGCTCCCCCTTTTTTCACTGTAATAAGCGGCAAGCATAAGGGCCTCGGTATAATCCCTGTCGGTGGGCTCTTCGTTGCCGTTGGGGGTTAATATTACATGGGAGCCGTGAAAGCCCTTGATATGGAACCATATTTCATTACGGTCAGCACCGCCTGTAAGTGCATCGTTTTGGCGATTATTTCTTCCAACACGGACAAGGAGTCCATCGGTGGTGGTGAAGGAAAGGGGCTTGGATGCGGGAGTCTTTTTCTTTTTTCCCCCTCCGCTTTTATCCGGAATATACTTCCCTTCTGCCAATTCTATCTTAATTTCCGCCAATTCCTGAGGGCTGGCGGCTCTGTCTATAAAGGAGAGCACGCTTTCAAGGTAATCGCACTCCCTTTCGGTTTGCTCTATCTGTTGAGCCAAAATCACCGCCGCACGCTTCATTTTGGCATATTTTTTGTAATATTTCTGGGCGTTTTGGGCGGGAGTAAGAGATATCTCCAGCGGTACGGTAATTTCATTGCCCGTGCTGTAATCCATTCCCACAAGGTTGGTATCGCCCTGACGGATGCGGTAGATATTGGCAGTGATAACATCGCCTCTTGCACGCATCTTGTCCATTGCGGAGCAATCCTCCAATTCGCCTTTTAGCAAAACCAGCTTCTTTCGTGCACGGGAAAGGTGGGTATTTACGGTTTTTACCAATTCGCTTGAATAGCGACCGATATTTACCGCTTCCTCCTTTTTACCGAAATAATAGGTGAGCATTTGAGAAAAGCTGTCGTAGGATTGGCTTTGGTATTTTGTTCCGTACTGAGAAAGCGGGATAAAGGAATATTCCACACCCTTTTCCTCATCGTCATATACGGCAATCTTGTCAAAGCTACCCTCTGCAAAAACCGCCTTCAGCCATTTTACTTCATTGAGCAAAATCTCGCCCCGGTTATTCTGAATAACCTCCTCGGTATTGCCAAAGGCACGGAAGGCAAGCTCTCTTGCCACCACGGGAGAAAAGCCGTAAAAGGTGCGCAGAAGAAAATCAGAGGCGGGCATTCCCGCTTTCTCTTTGCAAAGCGCCAAAAAATCCTCATCGGAAATATGAAAGACCGAAATTTTATCCTGCTTTGGCGGCAATTCGTAGGGCAAGCCCGCCATAATCCGACGGACTCCCGAGGTTATGTCGGAGGTACTGCCTGCAGAAAGAATTTTGTCCTTATCGTCTGTCAGGATAATATTTGAATACTTACCCATCATTTCGGCATAAATATATTTCCTGCGGACATAGCCCATTTCGTCTGCACTGTCAAAGGCAAAGCGCACAATACGCTCGTTCTCCACCCATTCTGCCGCCATCAAACGTCCGTTTTGCAGGTGCTTGCGGTAAAGCATACAGGTAGGAGTGGGGGTATCGGGCCTTGCCACCGATTCATCGGTGATTGCCAATATAGGGCGGGAGGCCGATGCGGATATAACAAAATTTCCTCGTTTGCCGTTTAGATATAATTGAAAATAAAAGCAGTTTTGGGAGCTTTGGTACACCTTTTCTACCCTTGCGCCCGACCATTCATTCAATTCTATTGCCACGGCGGCGCAAAAAAGTCCGTCAAATGCCATATTCTTCCTCTTTGGTAAACATATATACGTCGCAGGGGGCAAAGTCCCTTATTTTCTCTGCCAGAATTGGAAGCACCACACGCTCGGTAGCATAATGGGTGGCACAGATAAGATTCAGCCCCAGCTCACGGCAATCTATAAAATGATTGTGCATTACTTCACCGGTGATAAAGGTATCGGCTCCTGCTGAAATAACCGCAGAAATTTCATCCTTGCCACAGCCGGAAACCACAGCAACTCTCTTTACACTGTCGCTGCATTTCACCAAGCCCATTTCTTCCCTGTTCAGACACAGCTTTTGGGCAACAAAGGCAGAAAAATCTTCAAAACTCTGCTCTTTTACATCGCCTATTCTGCCATAAGGCAAAAACGCTTCTCTTTCCATAATACCCAGACTGTCGCAGAGGACATCGTTCACTCCGCCCTCCATACTGTCAAGGCGGGTGTGATAGGAAAGCACGGCGATGGAGCTTTTCACACATTCCAACACCCTCTTGCCCACACTGTCATCGGGCACCAACGCGCCCAAGGGCTTGAAAATCAGGGGGTGGTGGGTGATTATAACATTACAGCCCCACTCCTTTGCCTTTTTTATAGCCGCAGAGGTACAGTCCAGAGCACAAAGCACCCTTGTAACCTCTGCATCGGGTTCGGGAATAACCATACTTCCGTCATTATCCCAAACTTCAGAAAGCTCCTTGGGAATGTGTTTATCCAATTCTGCGGCAAGCTGTCTTACTGTCATAATAAACCTCTTTATTTACAAAGAACCGCCAAGGACGTACCAATTCGTCTTTTAACGGTTCTTTGACATTATTAATTATTTACCCAGGAGCTTCTTCACACGACTTACAATACCTGCGGCATTGAGCTCGTAGTGATCGATAAGCTGTCCTGCGGGAGCGCTGGTTCCGAAAACATCGTTTACACCCAGCTTCATCATTTTGGCATCGCCAACCTCGGAAAGCACGGAGGCAACGGCATCGCCAAGACCGCCGATTACGGAATGCTCTTCTGCGGTGAGCACATAGCCGGTTTTGTTTGCATATTCCACGATAAGCTTTTCATCCAAGGGCTTGATGGTGTGAATATCGATAACAGCGGCGCTGATACCCTCAGCTGCAAGGATATCCTTTGCTTCCATAGCGGCAGCAACCATAATACCGGTAGCAACAATAGTAACATCACTGCCGTCGGCTAGAACTATACCCTTGCCCAGCTTGAATTCCTGCTGGCCCTTGGTATAGAACTGGGGAACTGCATATCTGCCCAGACGCATATAAACAGGTCCGGGATAATTGAGCACCTCTTCCAGCAAAGCTTCTGTAGAAGCAGAATCGGCAGGACAAACAACTGTCATTCCGGGAAGAGCACGCATAATGGCGATATCCTCGCAGAACTGGTGAGTTGCGCCATCCTCGCCAACTGTAATACCTGCGTGAGATGCGCAGATTTTAACGGGAAGCTGAGGATATGCCACCGAATTTCTTATCTGTTCAAAGGCCCTGCCGCAGGCAAACATAGCAAAAGATGATGCCACAGCAGGAACACCTGTTGCCGCAATACCTGCCGCAACGGAAATCATATTGCCTTCGGCAATACCGCAGTTAAAAAAGCGGTTGGGGAATTTTTTTGCAAATACAGCGGTCTGAGTGGAGCCCGAAAGGTCGGCATCCAACACATAAAAATCTTTACTGTCGCCCAGCTCGGCAAGCTTTCTGCCGTAGGCGGCTCTTGTTGCTTCTTTCTCAGCCATTGTTCAATTCCTCCACTGCTTCCTTCCAGCTCTTGGTAAGCTCTGCCTCTGCGATTGCATATTCATCGTCCTTGGGAGCTTTACCGTGCCAGGTATAATTGTTTTCCATAAAAGAAACGCCCTTGCCCTTTACGGTGTTGCAGATAATAACCGAGGGCTTTCCGCTGTTTTCGGCAGCTGCAACCGCTGCATCGATGGCCTCGAAATCGTGACCGTCGATAACCTGAGCGTGCCAGCCGAATGCACGGAACTTTTCATCAATGGGCTTGGGGTTCATAACATCGGATACTGCACCGTCGATCTGATAACCATTGAAGTCCACGAAAGCGATAATGTTGTCAAGCTTGTAATGGCTTGCGAACATAGCCGCTTCCCAAACCTGACCCTCTTCGATTTCGCCATCACCC
Organism: Eubacteriales bacterium; assembly: GCA_045530975.1. GTDB lineage: Bacteria > Bacillota > Clostridia > Oscillospirales > CAG-382 > Coliplasma. Next base: position 3,425 of record JAZSDB010000050.1, on the reverse strand, counting down.
AATGCGGTGTAAACCTTCCAGCTGTATTCCTTGCGCTTGGCAACTGCCGCCATACCGCAAGCGGTGGAAAATCCCTGACCGAGGGAGCCGGTGGACATATCTATACCGGGGGTATGCTTCATATCGGGGTGGCCCTGAAGCATTCCGCCCAATTTACGGAGATTTTTAAGCTCTTCCACATCAAAGTAGCCCTTAAGCGCCAGCACTGCATAAAGTGCGGGACAGCAGTGCCCCTTGGAAAGAACAAATCTGTCTCTTTCTTCCATACGGGGATTTGCGGGATCCACATTCATTTTGTGGTAATAGAGATAAGTGATAACGTCGGCGATAGAGAGAGATCCGCCCGGATGTCCGCTTTTTGCGCCGTAAACCGCCTCTACGGAGAGTTTTCTCACGAGAGCGGCTCTTTCCTTCAGCGTAAGTAAGGTGCTTTTTTCCATAATCGTGTTTTTCCTTTCGATTATAAAGATTTTTGACTAAAGCCCGGCACGGCGGAGCGCATCGCTGAAATACGTCGGTCTTGCCGCTTCAAATGTCATTGTTTGTCCGCTTATGGGGTGGACAAAAGAGATATATTTCGCAAACAGGCACTGTCCGTCCATGGACAACCTGTAACGATCATTTCCATATACCGCATCACCTGCAACAGGGTGACCGATATGTGACATATGTACCCTTATCTGATGGGTACGTCCTGTTTCCAAGGTAAGCTCCAGATGGGTGTATTCCCTGCTTTCGGCAAGCACACGCCAATGGGTGGTTGCCTCCTTGGAGTTCTGATAGGTAACCGCCATTTTCTTGCGGTCGGTTTTATGGCGGCCGATGGGAGCGGAAACGGTGCCCGTTGCCTCCTTGAAATGTCCGCCTACGATTGCCTCGTATTTTCTTTCAAAGGAATGAATGGCAATCTGCTCTGCAAGCCCCTTATGGGCTTCGTCGGTTTTTGCTACAATCAGCAATCCCGAGGTGTCCTTGTCAATACGGTGAACTATGCCCGGCCGAATAATACCGTTTATAGAGGATAGCCGACCTCTGCAATGATAAAGCAGGGCGTTTACCAAGGTACCGTCGGGGTTGCCCGGTGCAGGATGCACCACCATTCCCCTGGGCTTGTCCACCACAAGAAGATAATCATCCTCGTAGATTATATCCACGGGAATGTCCTGCGGAACGGCCTCCAATTCGATTTCGTCGGGGATATCCGCCTGCAATACGTCACCTGCGGACAGCAGATATTTCTTTTCGCATTTTTTGCCGTTTACCGTCAGCAGGCCTTGGGAAATAAGGTCCTGCGCTCTGCTGCGGCTTATTTCAAATGCTTTTGCGGCAAAGGCATCCAGCCGTAAATTTTCGGAAGAATCGGCCTCGGTAACGGTATATTTATCCATTATTTTCGTCCTCGATGCCCTTTTCGTTGGGAATTTCTTCGGTGGGAGCAATTTCTTCCTCAACGGACGCTTCGGTAATTTCTTCCGAAATCGATTCCGCAATAGCTGCTTCCTCCCGAATTTTCGCCTCTTCTCTCAAGCGCTTATCCACCTTGGGCTCATAGAAAATGATGTAAACCGCAAGTAACACAGCGCCCACGGAAACAAAGCAATCGGCAATATTGAAAATGGCAAAATCCATAAACTCCAATTTAAGAAAATCCACCACATACTGTAAACGAAAGCGGTCGATCATATTGCCTATACCGCCACCCAGCACCATTGCCAGAGAAACGGTCATAAGAGGATGTCGCTTATACTCCTTGTAAAGAAGGTGAGCTATAATAACCATAGAAATAAGGGAGAGCGTCATATAAACCCAGCGTTGCTCGCTAAGCATAGAGAACGCCGCTCCGGTATTTCTTGTGTGATAAAAGCTGATTATTTTGGGTATAAAGGGTAGACTGCCGCGATATTCAATATTCTGAACAACCAGATATTTTGAAAGCTGATCAAGAATTACCGATACCGCAACAATTATTGCCGCTAACATACAACCTTACGGCAACGGGCGCAGAGATGCTGTCCGTCTTCATCGGCGGTGCAATCTTCCTTGTGCATCCAGCAACGCACGCACTTTTCGCCATCTGCCACAGCCACGCTTACAGCGATGCCGGTTTCTTCATCAACGTAAGCATTTTCGGGCACGGCCTCGGAAGAAACAACAACCTTGCTGACAATGAATATGTCGGAAAGAATAGAACCGAATTCATTGAAGAGAGCCAGCTCGTCACTGCCTTCCTTTGCATAAACGGTAACCTGTGCCTCCAAGGATTTACCGATGGCCTTTTCTGCACGGGCAAGCTCCAAGGCCTTCATAACACCGTCACGGAGATTAAAGAGTGCTTCGTACTTGGCTTCGATATCGGAGAAATCAAGCTTTTCGTCATATTCGGGCAGCTGATTCAGGAATACGCTTTCCAAATCGTCTTCCTTTGCATGACTCATAAAGCCCCAAGCTTCTTCTGCAGTGAAGGAAAGAATGGGCGCAAGAAGACGGGTGAGCGCATTTGCGATAATATACATCGCAGTCTGTGTACTTCTGCGAGCTCCATCGCTCTTATTTTCACAGTAAAGTCTATCCTTGGTGATGTCGATATAAAGCTTGGACAGGTCAATAGAGCAGAAATTGTGAATATCGTGATAAACGATGTGGAACTGATAGGTATCGTATGCCTCACGAACACGCTTAACAAGCTTGTTCATGCGGGAAAGAGCCCACTTATCGATATCTGTGAGATTTTCGGGTGCAACAAGATCTCTGTCGGGATCAAAATCGGTCTCGGGAGAGCCAAGGTTTGCAAGGAGAATTCTCAATGTATTTCTGAGCTTACGATAGGATTCGGAAAGCTGCTTGAAGATTTCCTTGGAGCAACGAACGTCTGCATGATAATCGGAGGACGCCGCCCAAAGACGGAGAATATCTGCACCGAAATCCTTAATAAGGTCGGCAGGATCTACACCGTTGCCAAGACTCTTATGCATTGCACGGCCCTGACCGTCAACAACCCAGCCGTGTGTTAATACCTGCTTAAAGGGAGCGCCCTTATCAAGTGCGCCTACCGAGGTAAGAAGACTGGACTGGAACCAACCACGGTACTGGTCTGCACCTTCAAGATATACATCGGCAGGCCAAAGGTCGGGAGTGTCCTTCATAAGAGATGCAAAGTGGGTGGATCCGGAATCGAACCAGCAGTCGAGGGTATCGGTTTCCTTTTCAAAACTCTTGCCGCCGCAATGAGGACAGGTGAAGTTTTCGGGAATAAGCTCTTCGGTGCTGAGCTGGAACCAAATGTTGGAGCCGTGTTCATCAAAGAGCGCGGATATTTTAGCAATAGATTCGGGAGTGGAGATGGGCTTTCCGCAGTCCTTACAGTAGAATACGGGAATGGGGAGACCCCAACGGCGCTGACGGGAAATACACCAATCGGCTCTTTC
>JAZSDB010000005.1:0-4587 GCA_045530975.1 Eubacteriales bacterium | reverse complement strand
CAAGCGGAAAGAGTTATACCGGGGATTGCACTGATGTTGGACATACCGTAATGGTCCGAAAGCAGGGTGGGAACATTGGAAAATCCGCCGCCGTAGCCCGCATTTACAACCATAATAAGAACCAATACCAGAATTGCAAGGAAAGTATTTTCCGCACCGTTGGCAACACCGCTGGTAAGAGCAACAATTACGGAGAATATAATGGAAACGGCAAAAATAACCTTGTAAATGGTATTTCTGTCCTTGCACTTGTCGCCTGCGGCAGAGAAGCCCAGACGGCCGCCTGCATTGAACACTGCGGAAACGGTGGAAATAACACCGACAAAGGCCGCAAGGCCGATGCACTTAACGATCATTTTCTCCTGAGAGATAAGCATAAGACCGCAGGTGATATTGAGGTAGAACATCAGCCAAATGCCGATGTAGTTGATAATAGGTCTGGTTTTGATAACCGCCAAGCTGCTCTTCTTTTCATCGCCGCCCTGGGGCTCGTGCCAATCATCGGGCTTTTTGAGAAGAAGGTGGCCGACGAACATCATCACAAAGTATACTGCCGCAAGGATGAGGAACATCTTGTAGATGCCGCCGTCGCCCAAGCCGCCGAGCATACCCTGCATAATGGGGCTGGCAATTGCCTTTGCCGCACCGAAGCCGGCAACGGCAAGACCGGTGGCAAGACCCTTTCTGTCCTTGAACCAGAGCATTAAGGTCTTAACGGGAGAAAGGTAACCGGTACCGAGACCGATACCCATTATAAGGCCGTAGCAAAGGTAAATACCTATAAGGGAAACCCAGCTGCCCTGATGCTGTCCGCCATACCAGATAAAGAAGCCGGTACCTGCCATACCAACGGAGAAGCAGATAGCCGCAATAAGAGAAGAACGGTGAATGTTCTTTTCTACCACGTTACCGAGGAAGGCGGCAGACATACCCAGGAAGAAGATGGCAAAGCTGAAAGCCCATTCGGTTGCACCCTTGGTATGACCGATATATTCCGAAATTTCCTGACTGAAAATAGACCAGCAGTAAACCGTACCGATACTGCAGTGAAGCAACAAAGCGGGAATAGCGGCACGAATCCATTTATTGGTGCGCCAGCCGCTCTTTTTTACGTCTGCACTCATAATAAAAAATCCTTTCGTTTTTTAACCCCTTAATAATACTACAACAACTTACAAAATGCAAGGTTATTTTACTTTTTTTGTAAAATATTATCCTTTTTTGCGAAAAAGCACCTCTGTACGAGTTATAATTATATAAGCACAAAAAACACCCTCAACATCGTAAAAGGAGGAAATTTATGACATACGTAATGTCCGACCTGCACGGCAACTATGAAAGCTACCGAAAAATGCTCAATCTTATCGGATTTAACAGCAATGATACCCTTTATCTGCTGGGCGACATTTGCGACCGAGGACCCGAGCCCGAAAAAATTTATATAGATATTATAAACAAAAGCAACATCTTCTGCCTGAAGGGCAACCACGAGCTGATGGCGGAAAACGTGCTTCCCTACCTGCTGGGCTACCGCAAAAAGCCGCCCCGACGTATTTACGAGGCCGATTACAGTATCTGGATGCAAAACGGCGGAGATGCCACCATTGCCTCCCTTTACCGATGTCGTGAAAAAACCCGGCTTAAAATCGTTGAGCTTATAGAGGAAATGCCCTTTGTCAAGGACGGTATGGCCGTCGGGGGCCGTAAATTTGTATTTGTTCACGCAGGGCTTGACGGCTTTTCTCCCGAAAAGGAATGGGATGCCTACACCCCCTATGATTTGGTTTGGGCCAGACCCGATTACGACGCCAAGCTGTGGGAGGACGACAACAAATATTTAATCGTAGGCCACACCCCCACCCTTATGCTGAGCAGACAGCGTCCGCCCGAAATATACAAGGGCAAGGGCAATATTATAAACATCGACTGCGGTCTTGCCTACCGCAGCAGCGGCGGCCGCCTTGCTTGTCTTTGTCTGGACAATATGGAAGTCCTTTATGTATAAATCCCGCAAATCGCTTGCCCTCCAAGGGAAAAGGCATTTTTCCACATTTATGCACACTTTTCCACATAGTTTTCCACATTTCCCACAAAAACCCTTGAAAATACAAGAAAAAGAGCCCTCGAAGGGGCTCTTTTTATGTTTTTTATGCTCTGTTTGCTATTTCAGGAAAATGCTCATAACGTGATAGGTTGCGGCTTCACCGGAAATATATATTGTGTTTACACGGTTTTTAAGGGCCGCAATATCATTCATTCTTCCGTTGGTATAAATGTCCTTTGCCGCCTCCATCATTTCCTCACGGGTGGCAAATTTGATATGAATTATCTGGGAGCCCTCCTGCTCTGCAACTGCGGCAGAAAAGGCATCAAAATCATATTCATCCAGATTGCTCTTTTCGTACTCATAGAAATTGTACTTATCGGAATCGCAAACGGGAAGCTTGAAGGTTTTGTCGGGCTCGTGAGTCTGATACAGAAAATCGTCATCAACACAGAAATAATTGTAATATGCACCGTGAGGAGCAAGAAGCTTGCCTTTGTCGTTTTCTATATCGTTTTCATCCCAAGTAAGGTCCATCCAATATTCCTCGCCGTCTATGACAACATAGTTCCAGGCGTGGCCGGTGGTGCCCGAGAAGCCCTGCCAATATTCGCAGTCAAGGCCGATCATATTCATTATAAGCTTAAAGGTTTTGGAATAACCGTCGCACACGCAAACCTTATTTACAAGGCAGCCGTAAATGCTATGAGACTGCTGGCTGGATGCTCTCTGCACGGTCTGATTAAGCTCTGCAAGACAAACATCGTCATATTCGGCATTTACAACAAGGTAATCGTGGACAAATTTCATTTTGTCGTAATCGCTGTTGTACTGCTTTGCCATAGCGGCAATCCTGCCCGCCTCGGTCATAACCTTATCGATAGCTCCCGATTTATCGGAGATATACTGCCAATAATCGTAGAATTCTATGGACATCAAAAGGCCGCTTTCGCCGTTTTGAGTATGAAGATTGGCCTTCCAACCGCCGTTAATCCAGAAAAATTCGGGAAAATCGTAATAAACCGCATCATAGGCCAAGCGCATGGAGGCAATAAATGCATCCTGATCTCTGTAACCGCTGAAAAAGGCATCCTGCTTGCCCGATGCAAGGGTATCTCTTATGATTGCATAGGCCTTTTTGCCGTCGGAATCCAAACGGTTATACATTGTACGGTTCTGAGGAACGTCATAGTCCAGCGCTTCCACCGAATCGGGGTCTGTATCAAAGCCGTAATCGCCGGAAACGTTGTCGCTTCCGTCGGAAAAAATACTGTAAACACCAAAGGCAACACAGCCCGCTATAAGCAGACCGAAAATAATACTGCCAATGCCGCCGCCGGATTTCTTACTCATTTTCGGCCTCCTTTTCCATTGCTTCAAGGTCATCGAGGGTGGTGTCTTCCTTGTTTTTAAGCACGGGATATTTAATCGAAAGCAGGCGGAAGGCCACCTCGTCATCAATGTTGTCCACCTTGGAAAGCCAACGAACAAAGATAAAGGAAAGAACAAAGAACACCACTATAAAGCCGTAATAAACGGCGGTTATAACGTCAGAAGCGTAAAATTCGGCAAAGCTGTACAAACCGTGGAAGGCAAAGGGAACTGCAAAGGTGAGAATGAGCCAGTAAGCGCATCTCAAGGGCTTTTCAATGGAAATAACGCCCTCGCCCTCAAGGATGATTTCCTTTAAGCGGGCCAGCTTGTAGGTATGCCAAACGGTATAGAAAATACCCATCATTATACCGAAAATCATATGAGCGGGTACCGAGGTAACCGAGCGGAGAAGGAAGGTATTCCAGCCGTCCATTACCGCATAACGCACGTTTTCCGCTGCGGCAAAGCCGAGAGATACAAAAACAGAATATACAACACCGTCGAAAAGGTGGCTGAAGTTCTTATTTTTAAATGTGAGCAAATAAAGCGCAATCCACTTAACCGCTTCCTCAATCAATGCTACGGCAACAAAGCCCACGGAAAGACTGTGTCCGATTTTTACTCCGGTAGTAGCAAAGGTAGGCACGCCGGTTAAGCTGTACTTAATACCGGATGCAAAGGCCTTGTCGAAAAGGCCGATTACTGCATTTTCCGCAAGAATGGCAGGCAAATAAACCGCTGCGCCTGCGGCAAAAAGCACGAAAAGCAAGCCAAAGGGCTCTTTTTCAACCCTGTCCTTGCTGTATATGTACCAGCACAGTATAAGCGCAGGCACCAATGCCAGAAAAGAAATTCCCAATTGATCCATTTCTGTTCTCCTTTAGGTTTTTTATTTTGTCTTGTTTTCCATTGTCAAGCAAATCAAATCCATGCTGGAGGATTCCTTGTCCTTGTGATAGGTATGGAATTCTATTCCCTTAATGCTTGTCATTGTTTCTTCATAGTAAGTAATAAGGTCGTATTCTTCATATTTGGAATGCCCCATAGGATCTCCGTAAGCCGCTATAATATCGTCTGCATCCGAGGCAACGGTTATTCCCTTGGCAAGCTCTATATCAGCCGCCTCGTAATTATTACAGTGGAGCATACCCACAGGACAATCCTCGACC
>JAZSDB010000175.1:0-1778 GCA_045530975.1 Eubacteriales bacterium | reverse complement strand
ATATCCAGGTAGATTTTGGAAAGGTCGTCATTATCCTCACCGCCGGGATTGGCTGCAAAGCGCACAGCATCGCCGAAATCATAGGCAACAAGGCCGGGCATAACCGTATCCAGATCGATAACCGCCAGATGCTTGCCCGTAAATTTATCGAACATTACATTGTTGCTCTTGGTATCATTATGAGTAACTCTGAAGGGCAATTCCCCTCTTTCGCACATTTTGTAAAGAACCACGGCTGAGCTTTCCATAGACATAAGCCAATCGTATTCTTCCCTGACAGAATCCAATCTGCCCGCTCTGTCTTCCTTTGCGGCGACACGGAGGTCATCATAGCGCTTTTTGGTATTGTGAAAGTCCTTTATGGTTTCATCCAGAGTTTCGGCAGGAAAATCCGAAAGATAGTTCTGGAATTCGCCAAAGGCAACCCCTGCCTCGTAAAGGTGAGGAAGGTCTGCACTATCGATGCTTTCGGCGCCGAAAACATAGGAAAGCACACGCCAATAGTCACCGTCCTCGGTGATGTGGTAATAGCTTCCGTCGTTTTTGCGGTAATAGCGCATTACCTTACGGCGGAAATCATCCACATTATTTCTTCTGAGCTTTTGCTCGATATGGTCGGTAACCTTACAAACGTTTTCCGCCACCTTTTCAGGTGATTTGAAAACGCGGTGGTTTACTCTCTGGACAATATACTGTCTTTGCATACCGAGATATTCGGTTTCGGCAACATAGGTATCATTGATATTACCGCTGTTCTGACAGGTAATGCCGATAAGCTTTCCTTTTAAATTAAATGCCTCTACTATAACCTCGAACAAGGGAAACAATTCTTTTTCGTTCACTGTTGTTCATTCCTATCTATAAAATAATGGGGGTCTTCGCGATATTTTGCGTCGGCCTTGGCCCACATAGCGGGGGTGGAGACAAGATGACATTGAGCTTTGAGTATATTGCCGATTTTCAATTCTTCGCCATCCAGCAGGTCTGCCAGACGGCCGTACCTTTGGATTACGCCCGAGAAGCCGTGGGCACGGCATTTTGAAACAGCCGTGTTTCCCGATGCATCGGTAACCGTATAATCGTACATTTCACCGAAAAGATAATCGGGACAGCTCAGCTCCTCTACGGCGTGCATAGAGGTATTGGGGCACATTCCGCACCCTATAAACAATATCTTTCCCTTCAATTCCATCACACGCTTAAAGGGCGAATTGGCACCGCAGGGGGTATCATCCAATAAATGGCCCGATGTGACATATTCCGCATTTTTGCCCAAGGCACAGCAGGAATGGGTGGGGCAGATGCTTCTTACCACGCCCTCAACCTCGGTACGGAAATATTCCGCCAGCGCACCTACATTGGAGGGGGTATTGCGGTAATGGAAAAGGGGCTTTGATGGGTTGCAGTGCATATAGCTCAGCGCAGGGAGCACCAAGGTGCCCTCCTCGCCAAGAGCAAGCAACAGTCCATCGATAACGTCCCTTGCGGTTGCACCGCCCAAGGAACGCAGGGAGGAGTGGACAAGAAGGGTATCGCCTTTATTTATGCCAAGCTTTTTTGCATCCTCGGCAATTTTCAAAACAATATCCGTCATTATACCGCTCCTTATATTTTTTTCTTAACCAATACTACCTTTTTCGCAGGAATTATTACCTTATCAGTATATACAGCATCGGTAAGAAGGTCCACAGTCTGATAGGACATATTTACGTTGAAATCGTATTCCGCCATATTGGCAAAGACGGTCATACATTCATCGCCCATAATTCTGTCAATAC
>JAZSDB010000058.1:0-9695 GCA_045530975.1 Eubacteriales bacterium | reverse complement strand
TAAATACTCTTCATTACATTAACCGAGAGGTATGCATTTATGATAAAAAAATTCTTTGTGGAAACGGTTGAACTGAAAGACGCCGAGCAAGCTCAGCAACTACTGGATAGGGAAAACGCAAAAAAGAAGCGTTTAACTGCCGCATTGTGGATGTCCGCCATAGCATCTGTAATGATAATCGTAGGGTTTTTGGGTCTTCCAACCATTGGAGGGCTGGGTGTTATCCTTGCCGTTCCCGCTTATATTATGGGTGGTTTTGGAAATACTCTTATCACTATGCTTAAGATGATTTTGGTTGGTTGGAAATGTCTCATTTTTCTGTTCCCCATCAATATTCTGCCCGCCGCATTCTTGGCTTGTGTGGGCGCTATGCTTTTTATAGCTGCCCCCGTATTCTATGTTGGCATTAACTATTTGCAGCACCGCAAGAACATTGAGGTCGCACAGAGTATGCTGGAAAATTCCGCAAACGAATCCCCTGCGGTTGAATAAATATTACGGCAAACAAAAAACCGACTTGATCTATTTCAAGTCGGTTTTTATTATGCTATGGTGTTGCGGGAGTATTGGGATCTGCAGGATCTGCAGGATCTGCAGGATTGTTAGGGTCTGCAGGATTGTCAGGGTCTGCAGGTGCATTTGGATCATTGGGGTCGGGCGGATCGGAGGGGAAGCTGGAGCCGTTGGGATCAAAATGCTCGCTGCACACACGGTTTGCCGCACTGCCCGAAATCAAACCAAAGTGATATTTGTCATCGGGGGACAACAAATTATAGTAATAGGGAACCTTGGTGTTGGTGGGGAAGATATAACCCAAGGGCAGGTCCATATAAATGCACTCGGCATCCAGAACATAAGCATTTGCCTCCAGACGTCTGTCTTCAAGAGAAATCTTTCTCAAGCCGACATATACAAGGTCGTTCTGAGGACAATTGCAGTAGCCGTCAAAGCAGATACCCTCGGTCTTCTTGTCCCACATTACGCCCACGTGGAGATCGCATTCCTCGGTGGGTTGTTCGTAAATGGAGAAGGTGCCGGTGGCAACACAATTATCACGGGAACTGCCGGTTATCTTGTAAAGAAGGTCGTTTCTGCAGGCCTCTGTGGCCTTTTTGCCCGAAAGAGCACAGTATTCCACACCGGTAACTACCGAAGAGGGAACAGGGAACTTCTTGCTGTAAGCAATGCCCTTTTCGTCGTAATACTTGTATATTTCGGTAAATACATTGTTCCAAAGCATTGCGGCACCGTTGCCGGAGGCGGTGATAACCTTGTTGTTATCATATCCGTACCAGCAGCAGGCAACAAAATCGGGAGTATAGCCCGAGAACCAAACGTCCTTTTTATCGTTGGTGGTACCGGTTTTGCCCGCTACCTCCATCTTGAATTTGGTGTCGATATCCACAGAGCTTGCCGCAGTACCGTGGTTCTGGCTGACAACGCCCTTAAGAAGGTCGGTAATTATTGCGGCTGTGGATTCCTTGTAAACCGATTCATGGCTTTCTCGGTTGTCCAGCAGAACCTTGCCGGTGCTGTCCTTAACCACCGAATAGGTGCGGGACTTAGAGGACATACCGCCGTTGGCAAGGGTTGCATAGGCCTGAGTATGCTCTCTTATGCTAACGCCGTAGGTCATACCGCCCAGCGCCATAGATGAGGGGTTGATGTCGGAAACCACTCTGCCGTCGGAAAGTGTTTTGGAATCCACCAGCTTGGTGTAGCCAAAGTCCTTGAAATGGTTGTAAACCTTTTCAATGCCCATGTCAATACTGCCTCGTACGGGAACAGTGTTCAGCGAAACACGTATAGCGTAGCTCAGAGAAACCATACCTCTGTATGTTCCTGCCTTGGGCCAGTAGGTGTCGGTTTCGGGATAGTAAACGGGGGGAACGTCGTGTACGCCTACACCTGCCTTGAAATATCCGTTATCAAGACCGTAGGCATATATCGAAAGGGGCTTGATGGACGAACCGCACTGACGGAATGCCTGAGTAGCACGGTTGAATCCGCGGCTTTCGCGCTTTTCACCCAAGCCGCCCGACATTGCAAGAATGTTGCCGGTTTTGGGGTCCATAATGCAGATAGCCGACTGTGCCTGCATACCGTTTACCTGAGGCCAGTAGCTGTTGTCGGTATAAACCTTTTCCACGCAGGCCTGTATTTCGGGGTCAAGACAGGTAACGATTTTCAGACCGCCCGAGTACAGCACTCGGGATGCGGTGGCTTCATCATAGCCATATTTTGCCATAAGGTCATCCACTACATCGTCCATAACCGCATCGATGTAATAGGAGTGTACGTTTTCGGTATAGCTTTCCTCGGTGCCGTCGGCCAATTTCAATGGCTTGTCATAGGCCTCGTTAAATTGGTCCTCGGTAATTCTGCCCTGCTCCAACATAAGCTTCAAAACAAGATTACGTCTGGTAAGGTTGTTGTTGGGGTTGGAAATGGGGTCGTAATGGGAGGGCCATTTGCCGATAGATGCAATAGCGGCGCACTCGGCAAGGTCAAGCTCTTGAAGGTCCTTTCCGAAATAGGTATCTGCCGCCACACGCACACCGTAGGAATTGTGGGAAAGATATATGGTGTTGAGATACATTTCCAGTATCTCTTTTTTTGTATACTTGGTTTCTACATTAAAGGCACGGAATATTTCCTGCACCTTTCTCTGAATGGTTGCCGAATTTTCACCCGACACGTTTTTGATCAACTGCTGGGTGATGGTGGAGCCGCCGCCGTAGCTGGAGCTTGTTGGGATAAAGAAGTTGTAAATCGCCGAGGCCGTTCTGGTCATATCCACACCCTCGTGCTCGAAGAAGCGCTGGTCCTCAACGGCAACATAGGCGTCTATCAGAATTTTGGGAATATCGTCATAGTTGGCCCACAGACGGTTTTCACTGCTTACCAGAGTATCGTCCTCCAGCAAAACCTCGCTTCCGGTTTCATCCACATAGTACATTGTGGTGGATAAAGCCGAATCGAACTTCAAATTGTCAAGACCGGTGTAGTTGGGGTCAACGTAATTCTTAATGTAAACCACAAAGCACACGCCCACCACCGCACCGGTAATAATGCCCACCAGCAGAACGGTAAGCAATGCGGTGATAAGGTAGGTAACAATCTTTCGGGCAATAAATAAGGTGCCCTTTGCAGTGGCCTTTGCCGCCTTGATTGTCTTTTCGTTGTTGTCCTTAATGCCTGCGGGAGATGCCTTTTCCTCCTTCTTTTTCTTTTTGGGAGCTATGGCATCGAAGGGCTTTGTCACTCCGTCGGAATCGGAGGCGGGCTCCTTCTTTTCCTCGTCAATGGCAGAATCGGTGGAAGTTTTGCTCTTTTTGCCGTCAAAAATAACCACATCGTCATCGTCATCGAGAATTTTCATATCCTCGTCCCCGTCAGCAATCTTCATATCGTCATCGCCGACAAGCTTCATATCATCGTCACCGTCTGCAAAGCTGCTTCCGACAATCTTCATATCGCCGTCATAAAGCTTTGCCTCGGCTTCTTCCGTAGGTTCGCCGTTACCCGTGTTTTCCTGTTCCTCGGGTGAACCGTTGTAATTTTCATTCATATTACGGCAAACTCCTTTCGTTTATTTTACGGCAATGTTTTCATCGCCCATAATTGCATATAATTGCTTTAATAACCTTTCGGATATAAGTGCGGTTTTTCCCTTTGCGGCGCATAAACGCTTTTCGCTCTCAAAATAAACCAGTATTCTGGAGCTTCCTCCGCTTTTTGCGGCCAAATCAAGAGCGCTGTCCAGAAGAGCCCTGTTGCCCTCTGTAACCTTGATGTAAAGGGCTTTGCCGCCCGCTTGCTTTTCAATGGCTTTTGGAGCAGGGGCCTCTTTTTTCGCCTCTTCGGGAGTAGAAACCGACTTCAAAAGGATAACCAAACGGTCGTTTTCCTCGTCGCCAAAGCTTTCCTTAAGCTCGGCATTGCCGGTGAATACCAATATTTCGTTTTCCTTTATAATCGGACCGATTTCGGAATATTGCTTGGGGAAAACCAGAATTTCGGCCTCGCCGCTTTCGTCCTCTGCGGTAACAAAGGCCATCATTTCGTTCTTTTTTGTAACCTTGGATTGCTTTTTGGTTACCAATCCCACAAACCTTACAATATCTCTTTTGTCGGCATTGCCATCGGAAAGCTTTTCGTAAAGAGCTTTTGTGTCCAATGCTCCGATCTGCTTTATCAAATCTCCGTAGCCGTCAAGAGGATGGCCCGAAAAGTACAGCCCGGTCATTTCCTTTTCGCCGGAAAGAAGCTGGCTTCTCAAAAATTCCGGAATGCTTGACTGAGGAAATTCAAAAGCGGCTTCGCTTTCAATGCTTCCGCCGAACAAGCTTATCTGTCCCTCGGAATTACGGCTTCTGTCACGGGTTACGGTTTCCAATGCGGCACCTATTCCCGCCATCATACGGCTGCGGGGAAGACCAAAGCAATCCAATGCGCCTGCCTTAATCATCGATTCAAAGCCCTTGATGTTGCCGTAACGGGAGCATCTCGACAGAAAATCCTCTATACTGTTAAAGGGCTTTCGCAGTCTTTCGTCAATAATTCTGTCGGCAAAAAGGGAACCGACATTTTTTATTGCCGCAAGACCGAAACGCAGATTTCCGCCCTCAACCGAGAAATTGCCGTAGCTGTGATTAATATCGGGGGGGAGAATGCTTATTCCCATATCGGCGCAGTCGGAAATGTAATTACCCACCTTGTCCTCGTGGCCCATTACCGTGTTGAGCAGGGCACACATATATTCACGGGGATAATGGCATTTCAGGTAAGCTGTGCGATAGGCCACCACCGCATAGGCGGCGGCATGGCTTTTATTGAAGGCATATTTTGCAAATTCGTTCATCTGCTCGAAAATCGCTTCTGCGGTTTTTCTGTCGATGCCGTTTTTGTCGGTGCCTTCTAAGAATATATCCTTTTCCTTTTCCATCACTTCCGGCTTCTTCTTCGCCATCGCTCGGCGTACAAGGTCTGCCCGTCCGTATGAATAGCCGGCAAGCACACGGCAAATCTGCATAACCTGCTCCTGATAAAGCATAACACCGCAGGTGGTGCCGAGAATGTCCTCAAGACCCTTGTGTGCATATTCTATTCCCTCGGGTGCCTTGCGATTCTTCAAAAAGGTTTCGATGGAAAGGGCAGGGCCGGGGCGGTAAAGTGATATAACCGATATAATATCCTCCAGATTTCTCGGCTTCAGCTTTGCGAGAAGATTTCTCATTCCCTCGCTTTCCAGCTGAAACAGACCTACCGCATTGCCCTCGGAGAGCATTTTGTAGGTTTCCTCGTCATCAAAGGAAAGCTTTTCTGCCGAAAAATCGGGCTCCTTTTTCTTTATCTGCTTCTCTGTGCCGTGAATAATGGAAAGGAAACGCAGACCCAAAAAATCTATTTTAAGCAATCCCAAATCAGCAACGGTGTTCATGGTAAACTGTGTTACCGTGGTGCTGTCGTTGACTGCCAAGGGAAGATAGTTTGTAAGTGGCTCATCGGTGATAACCACACCTGTGGCGTGGGTGGAGGTGTTACGGGGACGTCCCTCCAGTTTCAGTGCGCAATCTATCAGCTTTTTTGCTTCTCCGTCACTTTCATAGCGCTTTTTCAGCTCGGGATTCTCTTTTATGGCCGATTCCAGAGTAACACCGACATATCTTGGAATCAGCTTTGCAATATCATCCACCGAGGAATAGCTCATACCCAAGGCACGGCCCGCATCTCTCACCGCCTGACGGCAGGCAAGGGTGCCGAAGGTAATAATCTGTGCCACGTGGGATTTTCCGTATTTCTCGGTCACATAGTCGATTACTTCGCCTCTGCGCTCGTCGCAGAAGTCGATATCTATATCGGGCATGCTTACACGCTCGGGATTTAAAAAACGCTCAAAAAGCAGACCGAATTGAAAGGGGTCCACCTGTGTAATGCCCAAAACATAGGCACACAAGCTGCCTACCGCACTTCCTCTGCCGGGGCCCACGGGAATGCCTTTTTGTCTGGCGTAATTCACAAAATCCCATACGATGAGCATATAGTCATCAAAGCCCATATCGTGAATTACCGAAAGCTCATAGTTCAATCTTTCGGCATATTCCTCGTAGGAAGCGCACAGCTTGTTGTCCCTTTGAAGCAAGTCAATTCCGTCGTCGCAAAGCTTTTTCAAGTAGCTTTGAGAGGTGTGGGGAGCGGGAGAGCGGAATGCGGGGAGGTGCATGTGCTGAAAATCAAAGGAAAAATCGCATCGGTCGGCAATTCTTTGAGTATTGTCAACTGCCTCGGGCACATCCCTGAAGAGGGCCCTCATTTGGTCCTCTGTTTTAATATAATGCTCACTGCCGTCCATGCCAAAGCCGTTTCCGTCAAGGGTGTTGCCGGTGGCAATGGCGGAAAGCATTTTCTGTATCTCCGCATCGGCCTTTGTGGTGTAGTGTACGTCGTTGGTGGCCACCAGAGGAACCGAAAGCTCACCGGAAAAGTGTATAAGCGCACGGTTTACCGTTTCCTGGTCGTCCAGACCGTGACGTTGGAGCTCCAGATAAAAATTTTCCTTGCCGAAAATACGGCTGAACAATATTATCCTTTCTCTTGCCAGCGACAAATCGTTGGCGAGAATGGCTTTGGGAATACTGCCCGAAATACATCCCGAAAGGGCAATCAATCCCTCGGAATATTTTTCCAATGCTTCCATATCGGTTCTGGGCTTTTGATAAAAGCCAACCGTAAAGGCCTTTGAAACAATGGAAAGAAGATTGCGGTATCCGATTTCGTTCTTTGCAAGAAGTACAAGATGGGAATAATCGGAATCCAGCAGATGCTCTTTCTGCTCCATACTGCGCGGGGCCACATAAACCTCACAGCCGATAATGGGCTTTACTCCCTTTGCCGTGCAGGCCTTGAAAAAGTCCACCGCACCGTACATCACACCGTGGTCGGTAATGGCGCAGGCATTCTGTCCCGCCTGCAATACAGCATCGGGAATGGCAGAAATACGGCACTCGCCGTCCAATAAGCTATATTCGGTATGAAGATGGAGGTGAACAAAACCCATAAAATACCTTATCCGTTTTCTAACTGTCTTTCAGTGTGTTTGCTATTTCAATAAGCTTTTGGAACCTGTGGTTAAGCCCCGATTTGCTTACCGGCTCTCGCAGTTGTGCTCTTAATTGAGCTAAGCTCATATCGGGATTTTCCAATCTCAGCTCGGCGCATTCCCTAAGCTCGTGGGGAAGATTTTGCAGAGCGCCGTGTTTTTCCAAAATCAAAATGGCCTCTCTTTGCTCTGCCGCCGCTTTTGCGGTTCTGTCCATATTGGCGGTTTCGGCATTGCAAATGCGGTTCATAACATTTCTTGTATCGCTGATGATCTTGGCATTCATAATGTCAAGGGTTGCCTTGGTGGCTCCCATAACCGTAAGAACATCCTCTATGCTTTCGCCCGCCTTGTAATAAAGCAGGGGCTTGCCCTTTCTGACCGAGCTTTTGGGAGGAATTCCAAAATCCTCTAAAAGGGAGGAAATTCTGAGAGTATTTTCTTCATTGCCGGGAGAAAAGGAAAGCATAAAATTCCTTCCCGGTGCGCTTACCGAGCCGCATTTCAAAAATGCACCCCGTAAATACATACCGTTGTCACGGTCGCAATGAGGAAGGAAATCGGCAAGTGCCAAACCTGCCTCATAGCTGTCCTTACAGCACTGCTTCTTGATTTCACTGTTCCGTAATTGCTCTTTTATATCTGTTGAAAATGACATAATATCACTCTATAACTTTTATTTCGGGCTCCATTTTCACGCCCGTGCTTTCAAAAACGGTTTTTGCCACATAGTCCAAAAGCTTTATCACATCGTCGGCTGTGGCACTACCGCCGTTAATTATAAATCCTGCGTGCTTTTCGGAAACACGTGCACCGCCTATGCCATACCCCTTCAAGCCGCATTGCTCAATAAGGGCACCGGCAAAATGCCCCTCGGGACGCTTGAAGGCACTGCCGCAGCTGGGATATTCCAGTGGCTGTGCGGTCTTGCGCTTGGTCAAAAGCTCATCCATTTTTTCACGAATGGCGGCTTTGTCCCCTGCGGGCACCCTGAAGGAGGCCGAAAGGAGAGTCAAATCCTCACACATCATACGGCTTTTGCGATAGCCAAAGCCCATTTCCGCATTGGTCAAAACTATTTCATTAAGGTCCTTGTCGAGGAACACACCCTTAACAAAGTAATCGGAAAGCTCGCCCTTGTAGGCACCTGCATTCATATACACACCGCCGCCGACAGTACCGGGGATGCCGTAGCAAAATTCCAATCCGGTAAGGGAATTATCCAGTGCAAAGCGGGCAAGGGCGGAAAGCGTTTCTCCGCAATTGGCGGTAATCAAATCCTCTTCAAAAGAAATTCCCTTTATTCCCGAGGTAATAATCACAGTTCCGTCAAAGCCGCTGTCGGGGAAAATGAGGTTGGAGCAGTTTCCCACCGTGATGAATTTTCTGCCTTCACCCTTCAATTCACGAAGAAGCGAGGTGAGCTCCTCCACCGTTTTGGGCAGAGCCAGATATTTTGCTTTTCCGCCCACCTTCATGGAACAATAGGGAGCAAGGGATGCGTTTTCGGTGATAAGACAGCTCATATGCATTACCTCTCTAAGGAATGTTAAACCTATTCATCATCATTATACTACATATAATTAAAAAATACAATATAAATAAATTTATATATTTTCGTTAAATCTATTGACCTTTCCTATGGGTTTTGATAAAATTAATCGAGTGTAACTATATGTGAGGTAAAAAATATGAAAAAACTGTTGGCCCTGTTTTTGGCAACCGTTATGGTGTTTTCATTCGTTGCTCTCCCCATTTCGGCAGCAAGCGTAACCGAAAATGTCAGCAGCTTTGTTACAGTAGATACGACAGCGTCTTCACAATACTATAATTTTGGCAATGTAATTTATGTTGAGCTTACTGTCGGTGATGTTGTTCTGGACGGTGCCGACGGTGTTTCCGGCTATGATTTTAAGCTCAGCTTCGATTCCGCAAGGGTAGAGCCGATAACCGTTGACGGCGGTGCTATCACCGGCGAAAAGGATTTTGCGGCCTTTCTCACCACCAATTCCAAGGGCGCGTGGGAGGTTTTCGGTACAGTTGATAAAGAAAATTCCTGCTATATTCTGGGCTTTTGCGATATTATGCTGGAGGATGTTCTTACTGTCGATAAGCACCATACCGTTAAAATTCCCTTTAAGGTGCTGGATAATGCGGAAGCGGGCAATATAGTTTTTTCCTTCCTTTCCGCATCTGCCTATAATGTTGATCTTTCTCTTACCTGCGATCTCGATATCGGCGATATAGTTGTAAAACAAAAGCTTCAGCCCGATAAACTTTCTTCTCTTCCCGCAGATGCAATTCCATTGCATATCGGTGGCTACAAGCACGATATCAATAATGTTGTTTTTTGTGCCGATAGGGAAATGACCGTCAGCGAATATATCTGCAAATATATCGACACTATAAATAAACAGGATCAAATGCAGAATTTCGCAACGGTAATCGTAAATAAAGAAAATAGAGTTCTTTCGGTAAATCTTCAGCAGGGTGATAAATCTGCCGAGATTATCCCCGAGGGCGGATATATTATCGGTATCCACCTCGACAATACTTCTCACGTGAGCTATCTGGCACAAAATGCCTTCAAGGG
>JAZSDB010000228.1:0-4431 GCA_045530975.1 Eubacteriales bacterium | reverse complement strand
GACCGCTTGGCCTCCGACTTCGGGTGCGCCTCTTTCGGGCATTCTTTTTGCCCTTGAGGAGATACACAAGCGCTTTACTCCCATGCTGGTGCTTACCGTTTCCGTATCGGTTGTTTCGGCAACCTATACCAACCAAATGCTCTGCTCTGCTTTCGGTGCGGAACCGTCACTGCTTCACATCGGCACTCTGGCGGAATTTCGTTTACAGCACATCGGATACCTGCTTATTCTTGGCGTCCTTGTGGCCCTGATGGTCGGTGTTTTCGACAGCTCTGTGGCCATTTTCGGAAGGTTTACGGAAAAATTCTCCAAGGCCCTCCGTCCTGCTGTAAAGGTTATATTTCTGTTTCTTCTTACCGGTGTGCTGGGCTTTTGGTTTTCCCACGGTGCATACAGCGGTCACGACGTTATTCTGCTTGCTCACGAAAACAGCTTTGGCATAGGTCTGCTTCTTGCCCTGCTGGCAGTAAGGATGATAATGATGGTGTTTGTTACCGACAGCGGTGCTACCGGCGGTATATTTATTCCCACCCTTGCTATCGGCGCAGTTGCCGCAGCGGTGGCCTCCAATCTCCTTTTGTGCCTGGGTATGCCTGAAGAGCTTTTCGGCTCGGCGGTGCTTTTGGGTATGTGCGCCTTTATCGGCGGTACGCTCCGTGCTCCCCTTACCGCATCGGTGCTGTTTTTGGAGCTGACGGGGCAGTATACCAACCTGCTTTTCGTGGCGGTGGTAGTATTCTTGGTAAGCTTTATCACCGAAATGATGAACCTAAAGCCCTTTTACGATATTGCTCTGGAAAAGATGGAGCACGCTCAAAACAAGGGCAGAACACCCCGAATTGCCTGCTTCAGAATGAAAATTTCGGAGCACGCCTTTGTTGTGGGCAAGGCGGTCCGTGATATAATGTGGCCCTCCTCCAGCGTGGTTATCGGAATAACCCGTGCCGACGAAAAAAGGCAGGATATGGACAACGACGGCGAAAAGAAGCTTTACGGCGGTGACACCATTGTGGTCCGTGCAAAGTTTTTTGAAGAAGCCGAGCTGAAAAAACAGCTTGAAGGACTTATCGGAAACAGCGAAATCGAGGAAACTCAAATGTGATTTTTCCTTGTGATTTCAAGGTTTTTCCAAAATAGGTGACTATTGACAAAATTATGGGGATATTATAATATTGTATTCAGATAATACAATCTGCTTTTCTTATCTCTTTATCGCCCGAGGTGGTACAAGCCCTGCGGGCGGGAATTAAAAGGAGGATAAATATGCGTTTTATATTTGCCCGTGACAACGAAAATAACTACTGCTTTATTTATACCGAGGGCAACCCTGCCGATGCCGAGCAGGCATTGCTGGCGGCAGGTCTTGAAAGCTTTGACGGGCTGACCGCCTGCGGAATGACCACCTACGGTCAGAACAAAGCTCTCTTTTTCAGCGTGCAAGCGGATACAAGCTTGGACGGTGACGGATATTTCGTATACGGCAGCTATCACGATGCATCGCCCGAATTTTTCACCCGTAACTACAAAGAGGATTTTGCCTCTTCGGTAAGCGCGCAGGATGTGGGTGTCTTGCGCTCCGCAGAGGGCGGCACTCTGCCTCTCTCCCAAGGAGCAGACGGTAAAAGCAATTTCTCCCTTGACAGAGGACTGTTAAAGGAAATCATCGCACGGCTGTATAACGGCGAAAAGCTTGTTCTCACCCTGCCCGACAACGGCTTTTCCATAGAATATGCCTGCGCAATTATGGCGCAGATTTATGAATACCTGCCCCCCGTGCTCAGAAGGGAAACCTCCTTTGCGGCGGGCTGTAAGCCCTCCCGGGGAAGCATGGTTACAATCCTGCCCGAATCCGTGGCCGCAGATGCTCAGGGCCTGCGCTTAAATGCCCTTGCTCAGTATTATGTTTCGGATTTGGACAGCGAATTTTGCCCCGTGGTGGATTATCTCCTTTCTCTTTCGGCATCGGACAGAGAAACGGTATTTTCCAATTACGAAACCTTTTTTGCCGAATATCAGCCCAAAAAGTTTTTGGAATTTTTAAAATCCTTCCGTGGCAATGTTGCCGCCACCGAAAAGATTATAGATGTTTATCTGGCAAACATCAACGACCCGTCTCCCGAGATCATCCCCTATTACGCTATGGAAGCAATGAAAACCAAATACAACACAGGGGTGCAGGCGGCGGCCTTTTTGGAGGTATCCAATGCCGACGAGCTGGCAAATCCTCTCTCGGTTTTAAAAAACAATGTTTCCACCGTTAAGAAGATTTATCTCTTTAATGAAAACCCAAAGGCCGTTTATATGGCCGCCTTTGAGAGGGTAATGAACACCATCGCCCTTTCCGACGAGGCATTTTTGCGCCTTGTTAAGGGTATGACCGAATTTTTAAAGAGAGAAAAAGAGGAAACGAAGAAATATCAGATCTGCTTTGAAGGGGCCATCGAGGAATTTTATCTTTCTCAAAGCGGCGAGGAAAGCCGTGTGACGGTTTGCCTTTTGCTGAGAAAGAGTGCCTTTGAGCGCATTACCGATTTCTTTGGACAAAAGGCGCCCAAGACGGCCTTGAGCGAAGCCGATTCGGAAAAGCTGAAAAGCGAATTCGAGCGTGTGTGCAAGCCCCAATACGAAAAGGCAGCGATTTATAAATATGACCTTGCTACCGCCCACAGAAAGGCGGTGGAGGATGCCATAAGAGAGCATAACGAAAAAATTGCTTCTCCAGTGGAGGAGGTTGCGCCTCCCCCTGCCGAGGAGCCCCTTTCCAAGCTGGATGCTCTGGCGCTGGCCTTGGTTGACAAGACCTCCTATCCCGATATTCAAATGGCGGAAATGGCGGAAATGATGGAGCAGTACCCCAATGTGGTAAATCTCTATGCCGCCAACTATGCATTGAAGAAAAAGACCACCATCAAAAGCGGAAGGGATGCCTTTTTCCTCCGTCTTGCAGGCACGCCGGGCAGGATAAAGGAAATAGGCGCAATCGCCTTTGAATCCGATCCGCTGACCGCCCTTTATCTTGTTTCCTCCTATGCACCTGCCGATGAAATGATGCAGGCAACGCTGTCGCTGGTAAGAAATAATTACGCAGTATTCAATAATATAGATTCCCGCAGGGCGCAGACCGCCATCAATACCGTCGGCTCGGTTTTGCACAAGCGTATGAATGCAGAGGGAATTTCTCCCACCGCCGAGGTGGCGATAGAAAATGCTCTGGAAAGCTTCCCCGAAAAGCAGAGCACCGAAAGCACCGCCTTTTCTATGAGCGGAAATATAAAGCTCTTTTATGAGGTGATGGCTTCGGCCTTCAATGCCTTCCGCAAGGGTAAGGGCTTTAAGCCCAAAAAGCAGAAGAATAAATCCGTCGGCTGGCTTGTGGCCCTGCTTATTGTCCTGCTTCTGGCAGGGGGCGGACTTATTGCATTGCTTCTTTTGGGCAAGCTGGACGGACTTGGCTTTGGCGGTGACAATTCGGATACCTCCTCGGACACCGAAACCTCGGATGTAAGTGAGGTTGAAAGCGGTGAGGACTCCTCCGACGTAAGCGATGAATCGGAAAACTCCGACGTCAGCGACGAAAGCGATGTCAGCGATGAGAGCGATGTCAGTGATGATACCTCTACTCCCGCTCCTCCCGTGGAGGCCGACCGTATAACCATAAAGGGTACGGGCATTCCCGATAAGAGCGCAGTTTCCTTTATGGCCAATTCGGAATTTGATACAACTGTGTGGGATATGGTTGTTATCCTGAACGAATCGGTGGAGGATAATAACATCTATACCATCTCAGAGATAAAGACCAATTCAACCATCGGCGATTTGAATAATTACAGCTATGCGCTGGTGTTCCACCTTGAGGAGGACGAAACCAAGGCGGAAACACAGGCAATGATGGATTTTGTGCAGGGGCTGGCAAGCGGCACTCCCCTTAAGCTTTCCATTGCCAACGGCACAACCGAATTTGTACCTGCAAACCCCACCGACCTCCTTCCCGCAGGTGCGATAGTGCTGGATTATTTCAATCAGTTCTGCGGAGATAATCAGGCCATAGTCCGCAGCGGCGACAATGTGGCAAGGTTTATGGCAATTACCACAGGTGAACAGCTTGTGGGCTTCCGTGCATTGCTTTTGAAGGATGAAAGCGGAAGCTATAAGGTTATAGAGGCCTGCGACCACGGTGCTCCCCTTACCAGTCAGCTTACCACCACCGATGGCGCACTGATATTGCAGTTCCATTTTGTAAACAATAATTTTGCCGATGCAAAGGCAAGAGTGGATGCGGCAAAGGCCCTTTTGGTGCCCGACGCTACGATACAGCTTTTCGGCTTTGACGTGGCAACCGAAACCCGTATTCCCTCCAACGATTCGCTTATCTATATAACCCCGTAAATGCTTCGCTCTCGCTATCGCTTCGCTCTCAACCGAAAACGCTTG
>JAZSDB010000187.1:0-7085 GCA_045530975.1 Eubacteriales bacterium | reverse complement strand
AGACATTCCGCACTTAATTGGGCGGCGGTGAAGAGCTTCTCTTCCCTTCTGAGCTTATTTACCCTGCCGAAGAAGGCGGAATAGGGGTCGGAAAAGCCCTTTGTGGGGAAAGGACGGCGGTTGAAGGGATCGTGATAGCCCTCCAAGGCAATCTCATCACCGTAATAAAGGCAGGGCACACCGGGGAGTGCCGCCAGAAGCAGGTAGGCATTTTTCAGCATCTCCCTTGCCTCTGTCCGTTGCTCCACCGTCATACGCTTATGGGCAAGCACCTCATTGTCATCGCCCATATCGGGGTCACCGCACAAAACGGTGGCAATACGCTCGGTATCGTGAGAGCCGAGGAAATTCATAAGAGATGCCAGCTTATGGGGAGGATAGTGGCGGTAAAGGGTGTTTACCGTATCCACCAAAAACTCACCGCAGCCGTACTTGAAAAACTCAATCACTGCATTGCGGAAGGGGTAATTTGTTACGGCATCCAGCTGAGCGCCCCTGAAATAGCGTTTACGCTCGTTGTAGGCAATCTTATTGGATGCATCCTCCCACACCTCACCGATGATAATGGCATCGGCCTTGCAGGATTTGATGGTCTGAGCAACACGGTCGAGAAAATCGCTGTTCAATTCATCGGCAACATCCAATCTCCAGCCGTCTATGCCCATATTCATATATTTGGGAATAACCTTTTCGGTAATAAAGGTTATATAGTTTTCGTTGGGAATGATTTTAGGCAGGTTTGTTATACCCCACCAGCTATCGTATTCATTGGGATAATTATAAAACTTAAACCAATTGTAATAGGGCGATGCGGTGCTTACGCAGGCACCTGTGCCGTATTTACCGTAGGCATCGAAATAAATGCTGTTGTTACCCACGTGGTTGAAAACACCGTCGAGGATAACCTTTATACCCACCGAATGGGCCTTTTCCACCAGATATTCCAGCGCCTTATCGCCGCCGAAGCTTTTATCCACCGACAGAAAATCGGCAGTATCGTACTTATGGTTGGAAAATGCCTCGAAAATGGGGTTCAGGTATATACAGTTTATCCCCAATGCTGAAAGATAGCTTAAACGGTCGGCCACGCCGTAAAGGGTGCCGCCGAAATGCTTATTGTTGGGGAATGCCTGTCCGACCTGTTGGGGATATTCGGGGATGCCGTTTTCCCAATCCTCATCATAAACAGCATCCTCACGGCGGATAACATCCCCGCCCCTTGCAAAGCGGTCGGGAAAAATCTGATACATTGCGCCGCCGAAAAGCCATTGAGGAGAGGCGTACTGCTCGTTGTAAATAACTATCTGAAGCTCATTTACAAAATGAGAGGACACATAAGAGCTTTCATTATGGTCGAAGGCGATATAGTGGCGTGTGCCGCCCTGTTCAAATTCAAAATGGCAGAAGAACAAGCCGTCATCCAAACCGATGTCGGTGCTTGACAGCGTGATGTCGCCATAGAACCCGTTTTCATTTACGGGTGCCTGATTTACAAAAGGGATTTCCTTTTCTATTATAACCCTCTCATCGTTGCCCAGATAAAAGTAAAGCTTATCACAGCGGGCACCGATAACCTTCAGAGAGATCTGAAAAGGGGTTCCCGAGGGAACGGCGTGGCACCCTTTGGGGGCGCCAGCCGATTTTAATTCAACCCTTGAGATCATTTCTTTGTGCTTTTTACGGGCTTGAGATGCCAGATATTATCGGCATACTCCTTGATGGAACGGTCTGCGGCGAAGAAGCCAGCGCCTGCAATATTGTTGGCGGCCATACGGTTCCACTTTTCACGGTCCTTATAGTCTATAAACATCTTTCTGCGAGCTTCCTGATAGAAATCGAAATCAGCAAGACACATAAAGGGATCGGATACACCGAAGGAATAGAGAAGGTAATTTGCGATATCGGAGAAGGATCGTCCGTTAAAGCCCTTCTGGAGATAGTCAACCGCTGCCTTAAGCTCGGGATTGCGGTTATAATAATAGGAAGAAGCGTAGCCCCTGCTCCAAAGCTCTTCAACCTCGGGAGCGGTGTGGCCGAAGATATAAATATTATCTCTGCCAACCTGTTCGGCCATTTCAACGTTTGCGCCGTCCAAGGTACCGATGGTGAGGGCGCCGTTGATCATAAACTTCATATTACCGGTACCGGATGCCTCTTTACCTGCAAGAGAGATCTGTTCGCTGATTTCAGCGGCAGGCATAAGGTGCTCGGCAAGGGTTACATTGTAGTTTTCAAGGAATACCACACGGAGCTTTTCTCTGATCTTGGGGTTCTTTTCGATATCTGCGGCAATGTAGCAGATAAGGCGGATAATATCCTTTGCGGTGTAGTATCCGGGAGCCGCCTTTGCAGCGAAAATAAATGTGGTGGGAGTAACGTCAGCATCGGGATTGTCCTTCAGCTTGAGGTAAAGGGTGATGATATTGATGGCATTGAGAAGCTGACGCTTATACTCGTGCAGGCGCTTTGCGTGTACGTCGAAAACGGTATTGGGGTCGATGGTAATTCCCTTGGTTTTCTGAATGTAGTTTGCAAAATCAACCTTATTTGCCTTCTTGATTTCATCAAGGCGCTCCAGCACTGCCTTATCGGAGGCAAAATTCTTGAAGTTGGCAAGAATGGTGGGATCGGAGCGGTAGTCCTTGCCGATGGTTTCATCCAGAAGCTTGGCAAGGCGGGGGTTGGAATAGCAGAGCCATTTTCTGTGAGCGATACCGTTGGTTACATTGGTGAAGCGCTCGGGATACATATCGTTGTAATCCTCGAAGATGGTTTCCTTAAGAATTTCGGAGTGGAGGCGGGAAACACCGTTTACGGTATGGGAGCCGATAACCGAAAGGTTTGCCATACGAACACTGCCCTTATTGAGGATAGACATTCTGCCAACCTTATCCCAGTCGCCGGTGAAGGCATTCCATGCATCTGCACAGAAGCGACGGTTGATTTCCTTAATAATAGAATGGATACGGGGAAGCTTAAGCGCAAAGAGGTCCTCGTTCCAGCATTCCAATGCTTCGGGAAGCACGGTATGGTTGGTATAGGAAATGGTATGTGTTACGATGTGCCATGCCTTTTCCCAGGATACATGGTGGTCATCGATAAGAATACGCATAAGCTCGGGGATACAGAGAGCGGGGTGGGTATCGTTGATATGGATAGATACCTTTTCGGAAAGATTGTCCAAGGACTTATAGCGGAAGAGGTGGCGCCATACGATATTCTGGAGAGATGCGGAAACAAGGAAATACTGCTGAGTAAGACGGAGAAGCTTACCCTCGTGGTGGTTATCTGCGGGATAGAGAACCTTGGAGATGGTTTCTGCCATGGTATTTTCCTCTACTGCCTGCATATAACGGCCCTGAGAGAAGGCCTCCATATTGAAGTTATTGATATCTCTTGCCTTCCAGAGGCGGAGAGTATTTACGGCATCGCCGACACCGCTGGAGATAAAGAGGTCATAGGGAACCGCCTCTACCTCGTTGTAATCCTCATAGATTACCTCGCAGTGGTTATCCTTCCATTCCTCGCGAACCTTACCGCCGAAGCGAACGGTGCAAGCTCTGTCCTGACGGGGAACCAGCCAGTTGCTGCCGTCGGGAAGCCAGATATCGGGGAGCTCAAGCTGTTCGCCGTCCACCAATCTCTGCTTGAAGAGGCCGTATTCATAAAGGATACAGTATCCTCTTGCGGGATAGTCCTGAGAGGTGAGAGCATCCATAAAGCAGGATGCCAATCTGCCAAGACCGCCGTTACCCAAGCCGGGATCGGATTCCAGCTCGTAAACGTCCTCAAGGTCGTAGCCGAGCTTTTTTATAACCTTGCGGTATTCTTCCTCAAGACCGAGGTTGCAGAGGTTCATTTTAAGGGAACGGCCAACAAGGAATTCCATACACATATAGTAAACCTGCTTTGCCTGTTCCTTTTTTACCCTTTCACTGAATTCCTGATGCTTGGAAGCCAGAATGTCACGAACCGAGAGAACGGTTGCGTGGTAAACCTGATTAATATCAGCGTCGCCTTCATCGATACCGAAGTAACGGGAAAGCTTTTGATCGAGTGCCTCACGAATTTCGGAGGTAGTGATTTTCTTTGCCATTGATGTTTCCTTCCGGATTAAAATTTATTGTATAATTCTATATAGGAAAGCGCACTTTGTTTCCAAGAGAAATCAACACGCATTACCTTTTTCTGAAGTTTATCGAACTCCTCGCGGTTCTCATAGAACATAGAAGCCGCACGCTTTACCGAGCCCAGCATTTCATAGGCGCTGTATGCCGCAAAGGTGAAGCCGTTACCGCCGCCCAGGTTTCCGATGTCCTTTATGCTGTCGTACAGACCGCCGGTTTCGTGGATTACGGGAACGGCGCCGTAGCGGGAGCAGATCATCTGAGCAAGACCGCAGGGCTCACTCTTGGAGGGCATAAGGAAGATATCTGCCGCAGAATAGATCTTTTTGGAGAGATCACGGTTATAGGTAATAAGAGCACGGCATTTATCGGGATATCTTTCCGCAAGGTTTTCGAAATAGCTTTCATAGCTCTTGTCACCCTGACCGAGGACAACAAGCTGTATATCATCCTGCAAAATATCGTCGCCCGCAAGCATCACAAGGTCAAGGCCCTTATGGCTTACAAGACGGGAGATTACCGCCACCAGCGGAACATCCCTCTCGGGCAGACCGAGCATACGCTGGAGCCCCGATTTGCAGAGCTTCTTTCCTTCGGTATTACGGGAGGAGAAGTTTGCAAAGATTTCCTTATCCTTGGAGGGGTTGTAGTAATCCTTGTCTATACCGTTGAGAATACCGGAAAGCTTGAAGGAGAAGCTGTTGAGAACGTGATCGAGCCCGTGGGAAAATTTGGGAGAAAGAATTTCCTTTGCATAGGTGGGGCTTACGGTGGTAACCGCATCCGCACAAACAATGGCACCCTTCAAAAGGTTGATACAGCCACTGTATTCCACTATTTCCCTATCGGAGGGCATAAGTCCGAAAACATCGCCCAGAATGGCGAAATCGTAAATGCCCTGATACTGAATGTTATGTATGGTGAAGATTGCCTTCATACGGGCATAGCGGTCGTCAATACGGGAATAGCACTGCTTGAGATAAATAACGCTCAGTGCCGCATGCCAATCGTGGGCATGAAGAATATCGGGGAAGAAATCGATTAAGGGCATTATTTCCAGAACCGCACGGCAGAAGAAGGCAAAGCGCTCGCCGTCATCGTATTCGCCGTAAAGTGCGTGGCGCTTGAAATAAAATTCGTTATCCAGAAA
The DNA here is from genome assembly GCA_045530975.1 of Eubacteriales bacterium. GTDB lineage: Bacteria > Bacillota > Clostridia > Oscillospirales > CAG-382 > Coliplasma. Next base: position 1,808 of record JAZSDB010000187.1, on the reverse strand, counting down.
ATAGAAGGTTACGCCCTTATGAACATAGCGGAACACACCCACATACTGGGTACGCCAGGAAAGACGGATAAAATGGTAGCCGATATATTCAAATTGGCTGCGGTATTTTTCATCTATATGAGAATAGAGAGGCATTACAACACGGATATCGTTATCGCTTTCTTCGGTGAGAGCCGCAGGAAGGGAGCCAATCACATCGCCCAGACCGCCGGAGGATGCGAAAGGAAGAGCTTCGCCTGCTACATAAAGAATTTTTTTCATAATATTCTTCCTTTTATTTCTTCCAAAAAGTTTTTATTTTTTACGCCAAACCCGAGGCAGGGTGTTGCCTCGGGTCTGTATTTCTGCATAATGTTGCGGTATTACACGCAGGAGCCCTTATCGATGAAGAAGGGGCGGGTTTCGTGTCCCGAAAGAACACGGCCGTCACGGATTACCACATTCTTATCGGTGATAACGCAATTGAGGTATACGTTTTCGCCGGTGAGGGTATCCTGCATAATGATGCTGTTCTTGATATGCGTATTCTTGCCGACCTTTACGCCGCGGAAGAGGATCGAATTTTCGACCGTGCCCTCGATGATACAGCCGTCCGCGATAAGCGAATTACGGACGATCGCGCCGTTATTGTAAGAGGTCGGTGCCGAGTTACGGACCTTCGTGAACACGGGGCGGGTACGCTCGCCGAACAGCGAGTTACGGATCTCGGGATCGAGCAGGTCCATACTCGTACGGAAGTAATCGCCGAGCGAGCGGATCGTCGCAAAGTAGCTGTCGAACTTATAGGTACGGATATCGTGCTTCTTGCAGTTACGGACGAGGATATCCTTGGTGAAGCTGGTGTATCCGTGTGCGACCGCGTCGGAGATGACCTCCTCAAGATACTTTCTGCCGATGACCATTATACGGACGTAAACGTCCTCGAAGCCGTTCTTAAGGTCGGAATAGTCGCCAACCTCGTAGACCTTGCCGTTATCGTCGGAGTGAACGACGGTGACGGCGGCGGTGGTATCCTGCGAGACGTAGCTGCTCTTGACGCCCAGGGTTATATCCGCGCCGGTTTCGATATGCTGCTCGACCATCTTCGAAAGATCGAGATTGCAGACGGTATCGCAGTCGGAAAGGACTACGACGTCCTCCTTACAGTCGGCGATAAAGTCGCGGATGCTTACAAGCGCCTCAAGGCGGGTATTATAAAGATAGTTGCTGTTATTCGCAAAAGCGGTAATATAGGGCGGGAGTATCTGAACACCGCCGTGACGGCGCGCCAAGTCCCAATCCTTACCGGTTCCGATATGGTCCATAAGCGATTGATAGTTATAGTGGGTAACGATACCGACGTGGTTGATACCCGAATTTACCATATTGGAGAGAGTGAAGTCGATAAGACGGTAACGGCATCCGAAGGGAACCGACGCCATAGTGCGTTGCTTGGTAAGCTCATATACGCTTTTTTCGTTAATGCTCGAAAATACTATACCTACTGCGTTCATTACATTACCCCCTTATTGGCGGAAAGCTCCGCAAGCATATCCTTACCGCAGATAACGGCGTCGGGAATCTCAACACCCGCGGGAACCTCAAGTCCGCCGCCGAGAAGGGTTATACCCTTGGATGCTTCGATATTCTTACCGACGGTAGCGCCCTTACCTATCACGGTATCCGAGTCAACGACCGAGTCGGCGCGGAGAGTTACGTTACTGAGAATAACGCTGTCGCGGACAACGGCGCCTCTTTCGACGATAACGCCCGCCGAGAGAACGCTGTTGATAACGGTACCGTATATCTCACAGCCCTCGGTAATAATA
>JAZSDB010000192.1:0-3423 GCA_045530975.1 Eubacteriales bacterium | reverse complement strand
AGGAGCGGCACCGACAACGGCGCCGATCTCCATTCTCTTGGCGGCATAACCGTCGTGGTACAACTCATCAACGATACCGGTAGCCAAACCGATCTGGTTACCATAAGAGGAATAACCGGCCGCAGCAGTTGTTACTATTTTACGTTGAGGCAGCTTACCCTTAATTGTTTCGGATACAGGAACAAGAGGATCTGCGGCTCCTGTTACACGCATAGCACCGTAAACATAGGATCTACCGGAAAGAGGATCTCGGATAGCACCGCCAATGCAGGTAGCCGCACCACCAAAAGGTTCTATTTCGGTAGGATGGTTATGGGTTTCATTTTTAAAGAGGAGCAACCAAGGTTCGGTTACACCGTCAACCTCAATATCAAGTTTTACGGTACAAGCATTAATTTCTTCGGATTCATCAAGTTTATCTAACTTGCCTTGCTTTTTCAATGCTCTTACAGCAAGAGTAGCAATGTCCATCAGACAAACAGGTTTTGTTCTTCCAAGTTCCTTACGGGTATTAAGATATTCATCGTACGCCTTTTTAAGCATTTCATCTTGGAAGGTAACATTATCTATAACAGTCAAAAAGGTTGTATGACGGCAGTGGTCCGACCAATAGGTATCGATCATACGAATTTCGGTAATGGTAGGATCTCTCTTTTCATTCTGGAAATAAGACTGACAGAAAGTGATGTCATCTATATCCATCGCCAAACCATACTCGGCAATAAATGCTTCCAAGCCCGCACGATCAAGATTAATAAACCCATCAAGTGTTTTTACGCTGGTAGGAATTGCATATTCAATGTGCAAGGTTTCGGGCATTTCCAAAGAAGCTTCACGTGACTCAACAGGGTTGATTACATACTTTTTGATAGCCGCAACCTCTGCCTCGGAAAGGTTGCCGTACAGCGCATATACTCGCGCAGTACGAATAACAGGACGGTCGCCCTGAGAAATAATCTGAATGCATTGTGCAGCAGAATCTGCTCTTTGGTCAAACTGTCCGGGGAGATATTCAACCGCAAAAACAACGCAATTCTCCAAATTGTCCAAATTGTCGCTTACTATATCCAACTGAGGTTCGGAAAATACGGTTTTTCGAGAATACTCGAAAAGCTCAGACGAGATATTATCCGCATCGTATCGATTGAAAAGTCTTACATCTGTAATATTATCAATTCCAAGCAGAGTTCTTACATCATTTAAAAGAGCTTTGGCCTCAAGCGCCAATTCTTTCTTTTTTTCAACAAAAATTCTATAAACCATTATTTCACCTCCGGCGCTTTCAATGCGCGGGCACCGATATCTCGGCGATAATAGGAGTTTGCAAAAGAAATTTCTTCAACAAGCTTGTAAGATGCCTTGATCGCATCTGAAAGTGTATCGCCCAAAGCAGTCACACCCAAAACACGACCGCCTGATGTCACGGGAATGCCCTCCTTAAGAGCAGCACCAGCTACATATACATTGTTTGCTACCGATTCGGGAATGCTAATAGGATAACCCTTTCCATAGCTTTCGGGATATCCTTTAGATGCCATAATTACACAACAAGCGTGTGCATCACTGAACTTAACTTCAAGCTCTGATAGTCTTTCCTCGGTTACCGCTTGCATTACTGTCAGCAAATCAGTATCGAGCAAAGGAAGAACAACTTGAGTTTCAGGATCGCCGAAACGACAGTTATATTCTATCACCTTAGGGCCGTCCTTTGTCAGCATAAGACCAAAGTACAAACAACCCTTAAAAGGTCTTCCTTCGGCATTCATTGCATTTATGGTAGGAAGGAAAATCCTCTCCATACATTCCTTAGCGACCGATTCGGTGTAATAAGGATTGGGAGCAATGGTGCCCATGCCGCCTGTATTAAGACCGGTATCACCCTCGCCAATACGTTTATGGTCCATCGAAGAAATCATAGGAACAACGGTTTTACCATCTGTAAAGGAAAGAACTGAAACCTCGGGGCCTTCCAAAAACTCTTCAACTACGATTCTATCACCGCTTTTGCCAAAGGCCTTATCACACATCATAGATTTAACAGCGGCGATCGCTTCTTCACGTGTAAATGCAATAATTACACCCTTGCCCAATGCCAAGCCGTCTGCTTTTATAACGGTAGGAATGGGAGCTGTTTCCATATAAGAAAGCGCATCTTCTACATTTTCGAAAACCTCGCATTCGGCAGTCGGAATTCCGTATTTTTTCATCAACTGCTTGGAGAACACTTTGCTTCCCTCAATTATTGCGGCATTTGCCTTGGGGCCAAAGCAAGGAATTCCCTTTTCTTCCAAAGCATCAACACATCCTAAAACAAGAGGATCATCAGGTGCCACAACAGCGTAATCTATTTGATTTTCAACCGCAAACTCAACAATTTTATCTATTTCCTTAGCACCAATGTTAACACATTCAGCATCACGAGCAATGCCGCCATTACCGGGAAGTGCATATATTTTAGTAACATTGCGGTTTTCTTTAATTTTTCTTATGATAGCGTATTCTCTGCCACCGCCACCAACAACAAGTATTTTCATTTTACCTCCAAATACATCCGCAAATTAATGATGGAAGAGTCTCATTCCGGTGAATGCCATTACCATACCGTATTTATTACAGCAATCGATAACCGCATCATCACGAATTGATCCGCCCGGCTCTGCAATGTATTTCACACCGCTCTTATATGCACGCTGAATATTATCGAAGAACGGGAAGAAAGCGTCCGATCCAAGAGCAACGTCCTTAACAGAATCGAGATACTCTCTTATTTCAGCATCAGTCAACGGTTCGGGCTGAGCAGTAAAAAACTTCTGCCAATTTCCGTCGGCACATACATCTTCTTCATTTCGATTGATATATCCGTCAATAACATTATCACGATCAGCTCTGCCGATATCTGCACGGAACGGAAGGTTTAAAACCTTTTCGTGCTGACGGAGAAACCATGTGTCCGCTTTTGTACCCGCAAGACGAGTGCAGTGAATTCTGGACTGCTGACCTGCACCCACACCGATTGCCTGTCCATCTACCGCGTAGCAAACCGAATTGGATTGAGTATATTTCAAAGTGATAAGCGCAATAATAAGATCTCGCACAGCCGATTCGGGAAGATCCTTATTTTCAGTTACAATGTTTGTAAGTAATTCTTTGTTGATTTCAAAATTGTTTCTTCCCTGTTCAAAAGTAATGCCATAAACCTGCTTATGTTCAACCACATCGGGAACATAATTAGGATCGATTTTTACAATATTATAGTTGCCTTTTCTTTTTGTTTTTAAAATTTCAAGGGCCTCGGGCTCATATCCGGGAGCTATTATACCATCCGAAACCTCTCTTGCAATCATCTTTGCAGTAGTAACATCGCACACATCAGAAAGAGCAACCCAGTCGCCAAAGGAACACATTCTGTCGGTACCTCTTGCA
>JAZSDB010000081.1:0-5936 GCA_045530975.1 Eubacteriales bacterium | reverse complement strand
GTCGGTAAGCTTTTTATTATCGTCGGCATAAGCGTCATCACGGTCGGGAGCGGTACGGGGATAAGATTTACCTGTGGAAACGATATTTGCGGTAGGATTGATTGCCGCATAAAGAGCATTATAAGCAGAGGTGTAATCTGCATCGGTGGAGGATTCGGAATTGATAACATTTACAGCATTGGCATAGGCCGCACGAACTGCATTGGCTTCGCTGGCAGTATAGTCAACACAGATAAGATTCAGAGTTTCGTTGATAAGGCCCTTGAGGTTATAGTATTCCTGAGAATAGGTTTCGCCGGAAGCGGTTATCTGAATAATTCTGTTTGCCGCAGGATCCATATAACCGGTAACGGTAGAGCCGTCGCTGATGGTAGCGATACACTTTACCTTACCGCTGGCGCAAACCTGAGTAACCTCAAACATAGTGTACTGATTTACAACACCGATAGAACTGGTGCAGGCCTCATCGGAATAGATGTATTTTGCCCCATCGGGGTTCACGTGGTAACCGGGAGTACGGTTGTTACCGCTGTAATCGATATTGGTATATTCATTATTCACAACAGCATAGGGAAGCACGCCGTAGCCGTGGATAGAGGAGGAGCTGAGCGCATAGGATTTTGCACAAACACGTCCGCCGTTGGATACAACGCCCAGAGATCCGCCGGTATTGCCCTCTACGGTATAAACATATCCGCCGGAAACATAGAGAACCATACCGATATGAGAGATAACTCCGCTGCTCTTGAAGAAAATAAGGTCGCCGCCCTGAGGAACATAGCTGCCGCCGTTATATGCGCTGTACTTATAGTAGCCGTATTTTATAAGCTGCTGGGTCCAATAAGGACAGCTGACCTCGCACCAGATATGAGCGCTGCTGCCTGTATTGTTTCTGCACCTGTTGCTGCTGCCCATCTGGTTACTGCAACGGGACTGATAAAGAGCCCAAGAGCAGAAGGTTGCACACCACTGATATCCGTAGGTGGAGATAGGGCCCATATTGTAGCAGTATTCGGTATAGTTGCCGCTACCTGCAGAGGTACCCGCATAGCTTCCTGCGGAATCTCCCTCCATATAGCCCAACTGAGAAAGCGCAACAGCGAGAACGTCGGTTCTGCCGTCGCCGGTGAGCTGGATTTTCTGGAAATTGGAATAATAGTGGCTTCCTGCATAAGAAGAGGAAATGTTGTTGTAGCCGCTTCTGTATGTAATCGGGGTAAGAGCAGATGCCTCAAACACGAACATAGGAACAACTAAAAGCACTGCCAGCAAAACAGCCAACAAACGAGAAAGGTGTCTTTTCATGTATATATCTCCTTAAATAATAATTGCACAAGCCCGATTATTATAGCATGGCGCAGAAAAATTGTAAATGGGTTTGATAATTATTTTTCATTTCGGAAAATATTTTTGTTGTTTTTGAACAAATGACAAACTTCTCAATAGTGCAGTTCGACAATGTGAAGTTATTTTTAAAAAAACATCCCGCCCTCTGCAAGAGGTCGGGATGCACAAAAGCTTTATTTCTTCTTGGGCTTATCGGCGTGGTAATATTTGCGGTAATAGTATTTGCGGTTGTTTGCCTTACGGTTGTTACGAACAACACCAAGCATTTTACATCCGCTCTTTTCTATTTGCTCCACAATTTCCTGCGCCTGACGGTAATGCACCTTGGAATTGCCCAATACAAGCACGGCGCCGTCGCACTTTTCAGCAATAACCGCCGCATCGATAACCTGACCGAGAGGAGGTGTATCCATAATAATATAATCATAAACCTTGCGGCATTCGGAAACAAGGGCATCGAAATACTTACCGCTTAACAGCTCAACGGGGTTTGGAGGATACTGTCCCGCAAACAAAACCTGCAAACGGCTGTTAAGCACGGGATACAAGCATTCTGAAATGGGGCACATACCTGTAAGCACCTCACACAGACCGTTGTGGGCCTGAGCCGTGGTATTTCTGCCTGCCATAACAGATTTTCTCATATCGGCGTCTATCAGCAAAACTCTTTTATCCAGCTCGGCAAAGCTCTTTGCGATATGCATTGCAACGGTGGTTTTACCGTCATTTTCGTTACAGCTGGTAACAGCAATAACCTTGATATCACGGCCGCAAAACTGAAGATTGGTGCGAAGCACCTTGTATGCTTCCTCGGTAAAGAAATCCTTGTCGCCGGGCAATTTTATATTTATAGGTTCCATAGCAATTACCCTTTCTGTTCATTATCGGTCCTATAGCCGTTGTTTTTATAGGCCTTTTCGTCATAACGTGAATATTTATTCTTTTTCTTGGGTGCATTGGCATCGGGAATATCACCAAGAATGGTAAGTCCGAGATAACGCTCGATATCCTCCTCGGTATGGATATAATTATCGAAGAGGAACATACAGAGGAAAATAACATACACAAGCAGGCCCGCAATAATACCAAACTTTGCATAGCTAAGCAGAGAAACGGTATTGGAGGGCCAGGTATTCAGGGTGCCCGCCTCGTAAACATACATTCTGTTGTAGCTGATAATCTCTTCTACCGCTTCAGCGCCGACAGAGCAAACCGAATTCACAATTTTCTGTGCCAATTCGGGAGTGCTTGCAGTGGCGGTTATTTCCAGAACACGGGTGTTTTTAGGATTTACGATGCTGATATTACCGCTGTTTACGGAAACGCCAACCTCATTGCTGACCGCCTTCATAACTTTGGGGCTTTTTATAATGTAATCAACATCATCAATAACCTTCAGTGCGATGGTATAGTCAATGGTGAATTCCTGAAGGTCAAAGCCATCCTCACCATTTTCATCGCCGGAAGTGACAAGCTCGGCCTCGGCCTTTTTATCCCCTTTGTTTATGAGATAAACCGTTGCCTTCGAGGAATACATAGGCACATAATTTATCTTCGCATAGGCATACATACCTGCAGTCACCAATACAGCGGTTACGATTACATAGATAAAGCAACCGCGAAAAACGTTCCACAGGTCCTTAACAGAAATTGTTTTTATTGAAATTTTGTTGTCCATTATTCTTCACCTTCGTTGGTTCGTAACAGGCGCATTGCCTTGTTACAACAAATTTCATCGGCATAATCCTTGCCGTATTTATGGGAAATATATTCATATCCGTCGCTCATTAACGGAGGTCTGTGAACAAGATCGTGCGCATCCGAAGAGATAAAATCCACAAGTTTGGCAGAAAGAAGCCGTTTCATACGGTATCTCACCCGACAGCCGTAGCTCTTATAAAGGGACTGCACATTTGCCTGAACAAGCGCCCCGCCTTCCTTGAGCACCCTTATGCACCCAATGCGGAGATTTATATAACGCTCTGCGTGGGCGATTATGGGAATATATCCCAAATTCAAAATACGGTCGATCGCCTCGGCAATATAGCTTTCGCTGTCCCTCTCGGAAAATTCCACCAAGGTGTATCTGGTGTTTCCGTAAGGACGTATAGCGCCCGTTCTGTACATAGGGATAATCTCATTCTGGCAGGCAACCTCATTGCCCAGCATCAAAGCAAGGTCGGGATACCTTTCCTTGCAGTATGCGGCAAGCTGTTCGAAGGCGGCAAGGCCTTCTTTGCGGTTATCTCCAAAATAGATGGGGTGAAAATGAGGTGTGGCGCAGATAAAGCGAACTCCGTCAGAATAAGCCACATCTACCATTTTATACATTTCCTCAACAGTTTTTGCGCCGTCATCCGTACCGTACAGAATGTGCAGGTGGATATCGGAAAAATACATAAATTTCCCCTCTTTGTATATTTGAATACAACTTTACCTATCCATTATGTCACACTTCGCAATAAATGTCAATAGCCGAGGAATTTCTCTGTAAATTAACCGAAAATACGTTCAATTGCCGCAAAGGCATTTGCGGGAGTGGAGATTTGAGAAATTTCGTTGCGCATTTTTGCAGAGCCGGAAAAGCCCTTGCAATACTGAAGCAGGTGGTGACGGAATTCTCTTATTCCGTTTATCCCCTTTTCTCTTATTACCGATTCCAGCTGTTCGGTGAGAATCGCCTTTTTCATTTCGCTGTCGGGGGGTGTGTATTCCCTGCCCTCGGCCAGTGTGATTATTTCGGTGAAAACCCAAGGGGAGCCGTAGGCGCCTCGTCCTATCATAACACCGTCACAGCCGGTTTCCTCTTTCATTGCGACATAATCGGAATAGGAAACCACATCGCCGTTACCCACCACGGGTATGGTAAGAGCATCCTTTACCTTTTTTATTATTTCACGGTCAGCTCTGCCCGAATACATCTGATTTCTTGTTCTGCCGTGAACAAAAACCGCCGCCGCACCGCCTCTTTCACAGCATTTCGCCACATCTACCGCCCTATCGGGGGTATCATCATCAAAGCTTTTTCGCATTTTTGCGGTAACGGGTACATCCACATTGGATGCCACCTCGTAAACTATTCTTTCGCAAAGCTCAGGTGAGCGCATCAATGCACAGCCATCGCCGTTTTTTGCCAATTTAGGCACGGGACAACCCATATTTATATCGATATACTGGGGCTTGAAGCGAAGCAATGACTTGGCGGCATTTGCCATTATCTTGGGGTCACTGCCGAAAATTTGTATGGCTGCAGGACGTTCATCTTCATAGATTGTGGCCAGGGTATCGGTTTTTCTGTCGTTATAGGCAACGCCCTTTGCACTTATAAGCTCGCTGGTTACACCCTCGGCACCGCATTTCACACAAACGGCACGGAAGGGGTGGTCGGTTATTCCCGCCATCGGGGCAAGAAAGAGCCCGTGACGGAATTCCAAATTTCCGATTTTCATTTAATTAACCGTCAAGCCCACGCTTGTCCTTTCTATAAATTGGTCCGCCGCCTTATATACACACGCATATTGGGGATTATCTCTGTTTGCATAAATATCCTTCATAAGGGTATCGGTATCGGCAAGCAGGCGCACATCGCTTATGGCAGAGCAGGCAAAGGAAAATTCACCGCTTTGTCTTTCTCCGAAGAAATCGCCGGGACCTCGGCGCTCCAAATCCGCCTCGGCTATCTTAAAGCCGTCGGAGGTGCCCTTCATTATGGCAAGTCGCTCTGCGGATACGGGAGATTGACTGCCGTTTACAAGAATACAATAGGATTTTCTGCTTCCTCGGCCTATACGTCCTCTGAGCTGATGCAGCTGAGAAAGGCCGAAGCATTCTGCATTTTCCACAACCATTACGGTTGCCTCCGGAACATCCACGCCCACCTCGATTACCGTAGTGGAAACAAGCACCTTTGTTTTGCCCTCTGCAAAATCCGCCATTACCGCAGATTTCTCCGCAGGCCTCATTTTACCGTGAAGAAGGCCTGCAGGTATACCTTTAAGGGGGCCCTCCTGTAATTCACGGAAATAGCTTTCCGCCGCACGGCGCTGGGAGGAAGTGTTTTCCGATTCCTCTATAAGCGAGCACACCACATACGCACGTCCGCCCTCCTGAATTTCCTTGCGCACGAAATCATAGATTTGTGTATTGCCCTGAGAGACAACACGGGTTTCGATTTTTTGTCTGCCGGGAGGCAATTCATCAAGCACCGAAACATCCAAATCACCGAAAAGAATAAGGGAGAGAGAGCGAGGAATGGGTGTGGCCGACATAACAAGCATGTGGGCACGTTTTTTATCCTTTTCGCTCTTTTCCAGCATTGCGGCACGTTGTTTTACGCCAAAGCGGTGCTGTTCATCCACCACCGCAAGAGCGCAGTTGCCGAAAAGGGTATCGTCGGTAATAAGGGCGTGAGTGCCTACGGCAACGTGAATGCTTCCGTCGGAAAGACCTGCACGGATTCTTCTCTTTTCGGAAGCGGGCAAGCCCGAAACCAGCAATTCAATCTTAATGCCGAAGGGAGATAAAAATCTATCCAGAGTCTTTTTATGCTGGGATGCCAGAATTTCGGTAGGAAGTCGGATCGTAGCCAT
>JAZSDB010000205.1:0-5884 GCA_045530975.1 Eubacteriales bacterium | reverse complement strand
CGTCAGAAGTTACGTCGTCAGAAGTTACATCGTCAGAAGTTACATCGTCAGAAGTTACATCGTCAGAAGTTACATCGTCAGAAGTTACATCGTCAGAAGTTACATCGTCAGAAGTTACATCGTCAGAAGTTACGTCTTCGGAAGTTACGTCTTCGGAAGTTACGTCTTCGGAAGTTACATCGTCAGAGGTTACGTCTTCAACAACATAGTCGATGATTTCGTAAGAGCCCTGGCCGGGAAGCTTCTTAACGTTGCCGTTTTCAGCTGCGAAAACAGTGTCGTGAGCAATGTAGAAGCCGAGTTCGCCTTCGAAGTCTTCAGCAACAGAGAAGTTGAGAGTGAATTCGAGAGCGCCTTCTTCAGTGATGATCTGGTCGGGGTACTGAACGCCACCCATGGAGGAAAGGAGAATCTTATCGTCTTCTGTTACCTTACAGAAGTTATCAGAAATCCATTCGGAACCTACGTCGCCGGTGATGCAGTCGAGAGCGCCGCCGGAGAGAGTTTCGTTAAGGAGAGTAAGAACTTCGGTATTGTAAGTCAATTCGCCCTGAGCTGCCATGAGGCCATTAGCAGGAAGATCAACTACGGTAACTACAACGGTAACGGTGCCGGCAGCAGTATCTGCGGTAGCCTCAACAGTCATAGTAACGAGAGGTTCTTCAACAGGAGTACCCATAGCTTCGATGATGAGCTCTTCAAGAGTCTTATCAGAAGTGTCTTCGGAAGTTACATCTTCAGAAGTTACGTCTTCAGAAGTTACATCTTCAGAAGTTACATCTTCGGAAGTAACGTCTTCGGAAGTTACTTCATCGGAAGTTACATCGTCAGCGTTGGGGTTGTATGCCTTGTAGGTAGCGGTGCATACATAGTTATCTTCCCAGTAATCTACATCAGGAGTAGAGGTGGGGATAGTGCCGTTAGCGAGGTCGAGGCCTTCGATAACGAACTGGTTACCAACTGCCCAGTCAGCAACGTCAGCCCACATAGCGGTGGAGTTAACGCCTGCATAGTTGGGTTTGGTCATGTATTCGGGAGTATCATACCAAAGACCGGTAGAACCGTCGCCGGTGCAGCCGCCCTCTGCGATAAGGGAGGGCCAGTCGTTACCAACGTTTACGCCGTAAACGAAGCCGCCTTCAGCAATCTTGATAGGAGTTACAGTACCGTCGCCAGGTTCGATAGCAACGATTTCGTAAACGTTTTCAAGACCTTCTACAGGGTAGAAGTAGTAGTGGTTCCACCATGCACCTGCACCGTCAGTTTCGGTGAAGATAACGCCGGCGCCTTCGAGATTGCCATCGTTATAACCGTTGAGCCAGAAGAGGGTTTCTTCTGCGGGTTCGGTGGTGTTGTTTTCGCCGCCTACTTCAGGAGCGGGAATGGTAGCAGTACCAACGAGCTCGATGGTAGCGTTGGTAGCGGTCTGAGCAGCGAGGTCAAGACCGGTGATAGCATAGATCTGACCAACGGACATGCCATAGATGAACTGCCAGTTGGGAGAAGCTACGGTGCCGTCGCCGTGAAGCGCCCAGATAAAGCCGCCTGCAGGAATGGTTGCTGCGGTGCCGTCGCAAAGCTTAAGCTCTACAACTTCCCAGTTGCTGCCGTTAGGAGCAAAAGCAACCTGATACCACCAACCGTTGGTGGTGTTAGTTGTGGTGTAGATAATGCCATCGTTTGCAGTGGGAACGGATGCATCAGCAGGGTTCCACAAAGAAACGTACATTGCGCTTGCTTCAGCAGTTACTACAGTGCAGCAAAGAGTAGCAAGCATAGCCACAGAGAGAAGAATTGCAAGAAATTTCTTCATTTTGGAGTGTTCCTTTCTAATTTTTTTAGGGGATTAACCCATTGTTGATTGCATTATAGCACAAAAACTTTACCGTGTCAACGTATTATTTTCGTTTTTTATGCAAATATTTGGATTTTCATAACGAAAAAAGAAATAAAAAAACCGCTCCGCAGTTGTTTGGACCGCAGAGCAGTTATTTTTAGAGAGTAATATGGTCTATTATATAATTAAGGTAGTTTTTATAAGCCAATTTATCGGCAACTATGCGTTTCATCTCATACAGCTTGTTGGGAGGTATTGCTTCCTCTTCCTCGGGCTTGAGCTTGCCCTTCATCAGCTTATCAACGGTAAAGGAATCAAAAATGTCCATAGCAACAATATTATTGCCGCGCAGACACATTACCTGCTTCATCTGACCTTCAACCAGATTTTCAACCGCCGCACAGCCCATCTGGGTGGCCAGAACTCTGTCACGGAGTGTAGGTGCGCCACCGCGCTGTATATGTGCAAGGCGGGCAAAGCGGGTTTCGATACCGCTGCGTGATTCTATAATACGAGAAAGGTCCTCGCCGTAATCCTTGCCCATACCCTCTGAGGTGATAATGATAAAGTTGCGCTTGCCGTCTTTGCGGGCCGCAATCATTTTATCTATAACGTGGTCAAAGTCGGTAGGAATTTCCTTAATAACCGCAGTGACCGCACCCAAAGCAATAGATGTCTGCAATGCGATGTCACCAGCATCTCTGCCCATTACCTCAACAACGGTACAGCGGGAATGGCTTTCGCTGGTATCGCGAAGCTTATCAACAAGCTGAACAACGGTGTTCATAGCAGTGTCGAAGCCGATGGTTGCTTCGGTGGAAGCGATATCATTATCGATCGTGCCGGGAATACCTATACAGGGCACGCCCGCCGCCGTGAGCTCAACAGCTCCGCGGAAGGTACCGTCGCCGCCGATGGTAACTATACCGTCGATGCCGTGATTAGCACAGGTATTTACCGCCTTCTGCATACCCTCGGCAGTGCAAAATTCTTTACTGCGAGCAGAATAAAGCATAGTACCGCCACGGTTGATAATAAAGGAAACATCTCTTTCACGGAGCTGCTTCACATCTCCTTCTATAAGGCCTTGATAGCCATTATATATACCCATAACCTCTATTCCCTTATAAAGGGCAAGACGGGTAACCGCACGAACCGCCGCATTCATTCCGGGGGCATCGCCGCCGCTGGTGAGAACGCCTATTCTTCTTATCTTGCTCATAATAATATCCTCCTGCAAAGGAACTCATTTCTGTCCAACAAAAGCATACCACAATTTATTTACAATGTCAATAAAAGGCATATCAATATTTTGTTCTACAAGAAAAAGTTGATGAATACATTTTAATAAAACAAAGGAGGATATTATTATGATTGACGCAGGAATATACAATCAGATTGCCGCAAGAACCGGCGGTGACATTTACATCGGAGTGGTAGGGCCTGTCCGAACCGGAAAATCCACCCTGATAAAGCGGTTTACCGAAAACCTGATTCTGCCCAACATCGAAGCGGAAAGCGTGCGAGAGCGAGCCAAGGACGAAATGCCCCAATCGGCATCGGGCAGAACAGTAATGACCACCGAGCCCAAATTCATTCCCGAAACCGCAGTAAGCGTATCCATCGACAAGGACACCCTTTGCCGCATTAAGCTGATAGATTGTGTGGGTTATATCGTGCCCGGAGCAATGGGCTTGATCGAGGACGGTCAACCCAGAATGGTTATGACGCCCTGGGGCGACGATCCCCTTCCCTTCGAGGAGGCGGCCGAAATCGGCACAAGGAAGGTTATCCGTGAGCATTCCACCATCGGCATTGTTGTAACCACAGACGGCACCATTGGAGATTTGCCCGCCGAGGCATACAAGGATGCCGAGCGACGGGTGGTAGAGGAGCTCAAGGAAATCGAAAAGCCCTTTGTTATCATATTGAACAGCGCCCGCCCGTCAGCATCACAAACCATTGCAATGGCGCAGGAAATGGAATCCGAGTACGGCATACCCGTCCTTCCCGTCAACTGTATGGATATGAACGAAACCCACATTAAAGAAATCCTGAGAAGTGTGCTTTACCGCTTCCCTATCCGAGAGCTCAGCTTTTCACTTCCCTCATGGCTGGACATTCTGGAGGAGGACAGCGAGTTGAAAAGCGAAATAATCTCCTCCGCCGTAAGCTGTGCCCATAATTTGCATTGTATGGGTGATGTTCACGCCCAAGCCAATATGATTTCCATTGAGGGCGGGATATCCGCCAAGCCCGAGGGGATGGATTTGGGTTCGGGCAGTGCAACAGTAAAAATCTGCATACCCGATAAAATCTTTTATAATATATTAGGAAGCAAAAGCGGATTTGAAATAGAAAACGAAAAGGCGCTTCTTTCCATTATGACCGAGCTTTCCGAGGTTAAAAAGAAATACGATCGTGTGGCCGATGCCATCGACAGCGTGATGAATGACGGCTACGGCATTGTTATGCCCACCATCGACGAGCTCACTCTGGAGGAGCCCGAAATCGTAAAACAGCCCGGCGGATACGGTGTAAAGCTAAAGGCCAGCGCACCGTCTATCCACATGATGAAGGCCGACATTGAAACCGAGGTAAACCCCATCGTTGGCACCGAAAGTCAATCAGAAGAGTTAGTGAGCTTTTTGCTTAAAGAATTTGAAGAGGACCCCAGAAGCATTTGGGAATCCAACATGTTCGGAAAAACGCTCCACGAGCTTGTAAGCGAGGGACTGAACAGCAAGCTCGCACACATGCCCGATGATGCCAGAGCCAAAATCGCAGGTACCATCCAAAAGATTATTAATGAGGGCAGCGGCGGCTTGATATGTATTCTGCTTTGATTTCCTCTTCCTCCTCTTTTTCCGAGCTGAAAAACAAGGACGTGATAAATCTTACCGACGGAAAGCACTTAGGATGTGTATGCGACATCGAATTCAATGCCTGCAACGGCGAGATAACCGCATTGATTTTACCGGGTGACGGAATTTTCGCCTCCCTTTCCGCCAAAAACCGTATAGTCATTCCCTGGTGCAACATAGAGCGTATTGGAAAGGATACCGTTCTTGTCCGTATTTGCTATGATAAGAAAAACATATAACCGACCAAGATGACCCCACGAAATATAACAACTCCCCCGACAAACAAAAGGACTGTCGTTTGCACGACAGTCCTTTTTTATATTAATCAGAGAGGATTACCGTAAATCGCAATGGATTTAATAATCATGTAGTCGAAGAGGTCAATTGCATCATCCTCGCATACATTTGCACGAATAGCTTCCTGCTCGGTGGGTTCGTAAGCATCGAAGTAAATGGATTTAACGGTGAGATAGTCAAATACATCCACAACACCGTCATCATTTACGTCGCCCAAAAGCCATACATCAAATAGGAGTCCGCAATGCTCGCAACGCAATTCCTGGTCGCCATTGGAAAGAGTGGTCCACTGGCCTTCACCATGACCGTGCGCTTCCACTTCGCTATCAACATAGCTGTCGCCGCAGTTAGCGCAGGTATGGGTGGTGTAACCGCCGTCTACACAGGTGGGTTCGGTTACGATTGCTTCGTAATCGTGACCGATGGCGGGAACGAGTATATCACCGCATACGGTACAGGTCTGGTCGTTTTCACAGTCAGCTTCTGTGCCGGGAGTGTGGCCGAGGGCGGGAACAAGAATGTCACCGCATACTGTACAAGTCTGATCGTTTTCGCAATCTGCTGCTGCGCCGGGAGTGTGGCCGAGAGCGTCTACTTCGCTATCAATATAGCTGTCACCGCAGTTAGCGCAGGTATGAGTGGTGTAACCGCCGTCTACGCAGGTGGGTTTGGTTACAACTGCATCGTAATCGTGACCGATGGCGGGAACGAGTATATCGCCGCACACGGTACAGGTCTGATCGTTTTCACAGTCAGCTTCTGCGCCGGGAGTGTGGCCGAGAGCGTCTACTTCGCTATCAACATAGCTGTCACCGCAGTTAGCGCAGGTATGAGTGGTGTAACCGCCGTCTACGCAGGTGGGTTCGGTTACGACTGCTTCGTAATC
>JAZSDB010000107.1:0-2700 GCA_045530975.1 Eubacteriales bacterium | reverse complement strand
TGACCGAAAAGGCCAGCTTGCCGTGAGGATTGCGCTTGAAGCATTTACCGATAACCCAATTAAGCGAATTGTTTATCACAGCAGATGCCAAAAACGCCACGGTACTGCCCAAAAGCACAAACCAGGTGCCACCGAAAATTCCGTCAAAGGCGGTATAATCATTGGCATTGGATGGGATAATGCTGGCCAGAAAAAATATAAGGCAGGTGAGCAGGTTTATTACCACCGCAAGAACCGATATGAAATTGGAAACCTTCGGGCCGAAATGCTTGGTAATGATATCCATACACATAAAAGAAAGCCAGGATATCAAAATCCCTCCGTCCAGCGCTATCCAATCAAGCTGAACCAGAGTTTTGTTGGCCAGAAGGTTCATACAGATAACGCTTACCACAAAAAGGGTGACTACCGTTGCGGGGATAGACCGCAGAAGTATTTTCATTTCCCTGCGCTTTAAGGCAAGCTTACCCAATAAATTCGAACCGTACATATTTTCACCTTAATACGGAAGCGGAGCTTCCCTATTTTTTAGTTTTCCTGCCGGCGGAAGTACATTTCCCTCTTTAACCACGCCATCCTTCAATATTCTTTCTTCCAAAAAATTCATAATCGCACCTCCGCATTTTTTCATTATAACACACAGATGTCGATTTGTCATTTATTTTCTGAAAATTTCCAAAAGTTTATTTTTCTGTCACTTATCCGTGTTGACAAAGAGGAGAATGTTACTATAATTATATATAGTACACTGATGCGAGGTAGATAAATTGATTAATTCCCTTAAACGCATAAAGCTTTCCAATCTGCTTATGCTGACTGTTGCGGGTATGGTTAACGCCTTTGGCATTACCATATTTTTAACTCCCGTTAAGCTATATGACAGCGGCATTTCGGGAACATCAATGCTTTTAGAGCAAATAACTCCCGAATATTTCACGCTTTCTGTTTTCCTGCTGATACTTAACATTCCTTTGTTTTTGTTTGGATTGAAAAAGCAGGGTAAGCTTTTTACCTTTTACGCCATATACACCGTTGCCATATATTCCCTTTCGGCGTGGCTTATAACCGATATACTTCCCATTGATGTACGCTTTGCATCGCCCTTGGCGGGTACCGACCTTTTGCTGTGTGCACTTTTTGGCGGTATTATTTCGGGTATCGGCAGCGGTCTGGCTATACGTTACGGCGGAGCTATGGACGGTATAGAGGTTATGGCGGTTATATTCTCAAAGCGAATCGGTATAACCGTGGGCACCTTTGTAATGGGCTACAATACTATTTTGTACATTGTTTGCGGTATAGTTCTGCACAGCTGGATATTGCCCCTTTACTCTATTGTAACCTATGCGGCAGGGCTGAAAACCATCGACTTTATCGTAGAAGGTTTGGACAGAGCAAAATGTGCGATGATTATTACCGAATGCCCCGATGAGGTTTGCAAGGCATTAAGCGAAGCTTTTGGCAGCGGAATGACTCAAATTCAGGCAAAGGGCGGTTATTCCAACCGTGAAAAAACCATGATTTATTTTGTGGTGAACAGATTTCAGGTTATAAGAATGAAGGATATTGTCCACGAAATAGACGAATCGGCATATATCACCATTAGCGAGGTTGCCGATGTATTTTCAAAGAACAACGATAAATAAGCTTTAAAGATAAACAAAGGAGCACCCTGAGGGGCGCTCCTTTGTCGTTTTATTGTCTTTCAGCACAGAGAAGTTTTTAAATTAAGCAAAGCAAATGGTCTTGAGAGCCATATAGTCGAACATATCGATTAAGCCGTCGGGAGAGAGATCTGCACGGGAAAGTTCATCCTCGGTGAGTACGGATTTTTCGAAATAGTGGCTCTTTACTGCCATATAGTCGAAAATGTCAACAGAGCCGTCACCGTTTACGTCACCTTCGGCATAGGGTTCGGCAGCTATAAATACATAATCTGCTGTAGCAACTTCGGATAATTTGTCACCGAAGGCATCACAAGCATAAACGGAAACGGTATATGTGCCGCTATCAGCTTCGCAAAACATAAGAGCGTCTTTAACATTAAATGCAGTGGTGTCTTCGTAACCGCCATAATTTTTCA
This sequence comes from Eubacteriales bacterium, assembly GCA_045530975.1. Lineage (GTDB taxonomy): Bacteria > Bacillota > Clostridia > Oscillospirales > CAG-382 > Coliplasma. The sequence goes on along the minus strand of JAZSDB010000107.1, from coordinate 617 downwards.
CCATATAAATATAGGATGATGCGCCTTCAACCTCGGTCCAGCTTGCAACGTCACCGGTAATAGTAATGGTAGGTGCAGCCTTAGGAGCAATTACGGTAAAAGTAACGGTTGAGGTTGCAACAAGCTCCCAATCGTAATTTTCTCCGCTAGTGCCGTCGAAATCGTGGTAAAGTGACAAGGTGGCGGTGTAGGTGCCTGCTTCCAGTCCGCTCACATTACGAACATATACAGAGCTACCGCTATTGCTTCCCACCGAGATTGCTCCAGGCCCTTGATTGATACCGCAGGTAAATGCGGAAATATCACCGGAGGTAAGTTCTACCTTATTATATCCGCTGCCAAGCTGATATATTACCGTTCCCACATTTTCCAAACGGGGATTCATAGCATGATCTTTATAATATCCTGCAGCGACTGTACCGAAATCACAATCGGACATAGTTATGGCTATACCTGCTTCTGCGCCAGTTTCGGCTGAGGTGTAAACCGCAAGAGGAAGTATGCTCATTATAAAGGCAAGAGCAAGAATCAATGATAAAATACGTTTTTTCATTTATTTTTCTCCTTTTTTGAAGTTTTCAAAGCTTTTATTGTAAATATATTCTTATACTTATTGA
>JAZSDB010000227.1:0-5554 GCA_045530975.1 Eubacteriales bacterium | reverse complement strand
GTGAGGCACTGGTTTCACTTAAGTTTTACGACGGAGAAAGCGGACAGGAAATTTCCCTTTCCAACGGAGTTTCCAAAACCGTAAATGTGCTTCACATCATCGAAAATACCAACCTTCTTCTCTTCCCCGACAACGACAACGATTCTATCAACGATTATATAAACAAGAATACCGCATATACCGAGGATCAGGTTTATGCAAAGCTTACAAGAAAATATACCATCACCGGTCCTCAGATTAAGCTTAATGTCGATTATACCTACACCCGTGACACCTATCATGCCAGAAATTACTCCTGTATGTTCCCCATAAACAAGAACTACGGCCGTTATTGCGATATGATGAACAAGGACGGTGAAATGATAGGTACAATCTTCACGGTTCCTTACGGCGATACAACCTACACTCCCTATAGCGGACCTCACAACAACGGCAACGAGGCCACAAGAGCAATCGTTTACAGTGAAAACTCCCCCTACATTTTTGATATGAGGGTTAACACCTTTAAGGACAGCGTGAATGAATTTAAAAACGCCAACTACAAAACGTCCTTCTGGGATATGAACTATTATTACAACAAGCTGTATTTTACCAGATTTGACGAAGGTCAGAAAATACTTCACGAAAAGAACAAGCAGGTACATACAGAATGCATCTGGTTGTTCCAATACGATCCCGAAGGAAGAAAGCCCACCGAGGGAGAAGCACCTATTTCGCTTAACAAGGATTATAACATTTCCTTCACCAACACCCCCATTACAGACAGCCAGTGGAATGTAAATTACAGTGCCTTGCTTACCGACGGCAAGGCATCGGATACCTTTGATGCAAGCAACGGAAGCTGGTTTGCATTCTGGGTAGGTAAAAACACTTCCAATGCAGGTGTGGGCTCAGCCACCATCAATTTAGGCAAAAAATATGAAATTTCGAGAATAAAGCTTCATCTTGCAAATTCCGTGACAAACATGGGTGTTTCCGCTCCCAAGAGTGTAAAAGCGTATTCTGTGGACGCATCGGGTAATGTTATTGCAGATATAGGCACATTTACGCTTAACAGCGGCGACTATGTCATTTATTGGACCGAAATAGCAGGAAATAATACCATTGCTCAATACATCAAAATAGAGTTTTCGGTCAACTCTCCCTGCGCCTATATAAACGAAATTTCGGTTTACGGTGAGGAAGCAAAGGAAGGCATTTCTCACAACGGCTCTGCTCAGACAAATCTGCTGAGCGGACTTGATTACAGCATTTCCATTACCAACACTCCCATAGTAGACAGTCAATGGAATGTTGATTACAGCGCATTGCTTACCGACGGCAAGGCATCCAACAGCTTTAACTCCGGCAACGGAAGCTGGTTCTTCTTCCAAAAAGGAAAAAATGCCACATCGGCAGGCGTGGGCAGTGTTACCGTTGATTTGGGCGATTATTTCGATATAGACAGCGCAAGAATGCATCTTGCAAATGTCGGCTCGGAGATGTATATTTACCATCCCCAATCGGTTAAGCTGTACGGCTCCTTAGACGGAAATGAATATAACCTTTTAGGTGAATTCTCCATTGAAGAGCTTGATACAACCGTTTATTGGAGTGAATTGACTCTCAACGAAAAAGCAACCGTAAAATATCTCAAATATGAGATTACCGCCAATGCAGATTCCATTGGTGCCTATGTAAATGAAATAGAAGCATACGGCAGCAAGTCCGACTACACTCCCTACGAAACAGGCGATGTAAATGCAGACGGCAGTGTGGATATATTTGACTATATGATGATAAAATCCTACTGTCTGAACATAATATCCCTGACAGACGAGGAATGGAAGCGCAGTGACCTCAATGCAGACGGATTAGTGGATGTATTTGACTACTTGGAGCTGAAAACCATTTGTATGACAAAATAAAGGAATTTATGAAAGCATTTAAAACAATTGTTATTATATTGATATTAACGGCTTTTATGGGTGTTTTCCCTGCTTTTGCCGAGGAAAGCGCCATGACAAGTGAAAGCACGGAAGCGGTTTCCGACAGCGGTTATGTAAACACCGAGAAGGAAATCGCAAAATACACCTGGGTTTACTATGTAGCGGCAGGAGTTACTGCGGCAGGGGTTGCTGCAGCGGCAATAATTATTTCCAAAAAGGTTAAGTGAGAAAGGTTTATTGAAATGAAAAAGGCAATTACTCTGTTTTTGGTTTTGATTTTACTTTTCTCGGTTACCGCCTGCAATGAAGATGTTACTTCTCTGCCGAGCGACGAAAGCAATATTTCCGACAGCGATTACGAAAGCAAGGCCCATCAGTGGCTGGAGGATTACAGTCCCAACAGCAAAAATGATGATCTGACCTCCGAGGAGGATATTTCAGAAAACGAAAGCTTGATGAGCGATTCCGAAGACAGCTCTCCGGAAGCATCCGAGGATGATTCCGAGGATGTTTCCGAGGATGTTTCCGATGTTTACTCCGATGTGACCAGCGACGAAAGCTACGATGACAGCTCAGACGCAGTTTCCGAGGTTACCTCCGATGTAACAAGTGACGATGTAACAAGTGACGGATTGCAAATACCCGAATACAGAGGGGACATATTCCTTGTTACTGCCGACATTGCATATCAGGAGGGATATTCCGCCACCTTGGTTTGCACGGCCCAAGGCGATGTAAACCTTTATTTTGATAACGGAACCGAATTTACGGGGATGGGCGAAAAGCAGGACTGTTTAGAACGTGGAATGAAGCTTATCGAGGCGTGTCAAAAGCATCTTAATATGGCGGTAGAGGTTGATGAATACACCTTCCCTCAATACGGCACAACCTACATTTACGTTAAGACCGAAAAGGGAGTTTTCCGCTTTGAGGATGACAACACCGAAATTTCCGAGGGTTATATAAGCGATATTGAAATTGCAGTTATAAACGCTGTTACCAACATTACAAAATACGCCGAGCAATAGAAAAAAGGACCGAAAATCGGTCCTTTTTATTTACACCTTTTTATATTCGTTGCGGGAAAATTCCGCAATAATGAAAATCACCGAAATAACAAAGGAAACGCAGTCGGTTATTGGAGCGGCATAGAGAACACCGTCCAGACCGAAATAGAGAGGAAGGATTATCATCAAGGGAATGATGAGCAATACCTGACGGGTAAGGGAAAGTATGGTGCCCTTGATGGGCTTGCCGATGGCCGAGAAATAATTGGCAATTGTCATTTGCACACCGTTGAGCATAATTGCGGAAAGGAATATGCGCATGGTTTTCTCGGCAAATTCATTATATCCGTCCACGCCGGAGCCGAATATGGAAATGATAACACCGGGGCAGAACTGGAAGAAGAAAAAGCCGATAAGCGCAACGGTAAAGCACACAGTTGCCGACATAAGGAAGGTTTTGCGGGAGCGTCTGAACTGACGGGCTCCGTAATTGAAGCCCACAATGGGCTGAGAGCCCTGCGCCATACCCACAAATATGGAAATGAGGATAGAATTTACCTTCATAACCACACCGAAGGCGGCCTGAGGAATATATGATAATTCCTTTGAAAATTCGAGAACACCGTAGGTATCCAGCTGGTTATTCATAACTATCTGTACAGCGCAGATAGCAAGTTGGTTAACCGAATTACTCATACCCAATGCAGCCACTCTGAGCATTTTGCTTAATCTCGGGCGGAAATGAGATTTATTGAGAGAAACCGAGCGAAATCTCTTTATGTAGGAAAAAGCGATAACGAAGGAGATTATCTGCGAAATGACAGTTGCACCTGCGGCACCCTTCATCCCCCAATGGAAACCCCAATCGCAAACGAAAAGGGCATCCAAGCCGATATTTATTATAGCACCTAAAGCCATACATATCATGGAAAAGCGAGGTTTGCCGTCAGCACGGATAAAGTTGCTCATTACATTGGTGGTAATAAGGAACGGCATACCCCACAGCACCACACCGGTATATTGAGAGGCATAATCGAGAGCAGCACCGCTACCGCCGAAAAGAACCAGCATAGGTTCGGTGAACAAGAAGGCAACTGCGGTATAAACAACACCGAGAATAGCTGCAAGCCACAGTGCATTACCGAAGCTTTTGCCTGCCTCGTCGTTGTTTCCCTTTCCCTGCTCGATGGAAAAGCGGGAGGCACCGCCCACACCTGCCAGCACCGAAATCGCTATACAGATGGTTGTGAGAGGAAAGGCCACATTGGTGGCGGCATTGCCCACGTCGCCCACATAGCGGCCGATAAATATCTGGTCCACTATATTATAAAGTGCGCTTATAATCATTGCAGCAATACTGGGGAGGGCGAATTTTCTTAAAAGCTTGGGAATTTTTTCAACACCCAACGGGTTTGTTTGATTTTTTTGAAGGGACATTCAAAAGTTCTCCGTTACACAAAAAATAAAACATTTCGACATAAATGTACAAAAAACAAATACTTTTTGATTATATCACGAAAATCCGCAAAAATAAAGGACTTTTAAAGGGGTTATTACGAGAAAATTAATTTTTGGGGTATTGCCTTTTTGTGCAAAATGCGATATAATATACCGAAAATATAAAATAGGAGCGATATGATGAAACGTTTCCTTAAAAAGCTTGATAAGTTTTTTGACAATGACATAGCAAGGCGCATTATCATACTTCTCGTTTCCCTGCTTTTGGGTGCAGGCATTATTTTCGGTGTGTTTACCGCTTATAAATACAGCGAGGAAGAAATTAAGTTTGATGACCTTACAACTCAATATGCCTTTATAAATTCAAAGGGCGAATTTGTGGCCAAATTCGGTACTAAAAAGGAAAACCGTTCTTTGAGCAGTATCACCTATGAAATCGAGGGCGATACTCTTTATATTACCGTGTTCCATACAGCAGGCACCGAAAAGGCAGTAAATACCGATAAAAACGGTTTGGCCGAATTTACCATTCCCGACTGCAAGGAAATCAAAAACGTTTACTATGTAGCAAACGGCGAAGAAGATAAAATAAAGCTAAGTAAGTAAGAGGTTTATGATGAAAAGATTTTTGATATTTGTTACTGCCATTCTGCTTTGTCTTTCCTTCTGCGGATGCAACAAGGATATTCAAACCTTGAACGAAGCGGTTGGATATAATTTTGACATTCCCGAGGAATGGGAAACTGTAAGAAGCGACGGTGTAATCGAGCTCCGTTACGATTGCAACAAGAGCGATCTTGTTGCGGAATATGCCACCATCACCGTACTTACCTTTAATCTGGGTGAGGAAAGAAACGATTGGGGCGCAAAGAATTATTGGGATGAATATAAGACCGATGTAGAAGGTCTTGGCGAATACAAGGAAATTGATTACAAGGAAATCACCCTTGACGATTCTCCTGCGGTAAAGGTGAAATATTCCTACAAGCCCGCAGAAAGCACCTATATTTCCGAGCAGGTTATCTGCTGTCGATACGGTGAGGTTTTTCTTCTTACTCTTACCACTCCCGAGGAGTATACAGAGGATACAGACGGGGTTTTGGGAGCGGTTTTGGACACCTTTAAATTCAAAGAATAAAAAAATAAAAAAAATTGAAAAAA
>JAZSDB010000026.1:0-2407 GCA_045530975.1 Eubacteriales bacterium | reverse complement strand
CCGCTTGGCCTCCGACTTAGTGAAATAGAGCACGATTCCGTATACCTGACAGCCAAAGGACTGGAGAAGCTCGGGTTTGAGGTAACGACTGTTGGCCCAAGCGGTGAAGGTTTGATTGATCCCCACCGTATAGAGAAATTGCTGGACAGCAAAACGGCGCTGGTAAGTATTATGTGGGCAAACAACGAAATCGGCACGATACAGCCCATAGAAGAAATAGGCAAGCTTTGCCGAAAAGCAGGCGTATTATTCCACAGCGACGGAGTGCAAGCGGTTGGTCACACAGAGGTTGATTTTTCTGCGCTTCAGGTGGATATGCTTTCCCTTTCCGCCCACAAATTCGGCGGCATGAAGGGAATAGGCGCCCTTTGTGTAAGAAAGGATATTACTCCTCCTCCCCTTATTTACGGAGGGGCGCAGGAAATGGGATTGCGAGGCGGCACCGAAAACGTAGCGGGGATTGTTTCAATGGCCCTTGCCTTGGAGGAAAAGCTGACAGATTTTCAAGCCAAGCAACAAAAAACCAAGCTTTTGCGGGACAAGCTTATTTCACAGCTGACCTCCCTGCCCCGTGTGCTTCTTAACGGCAGCAGAGAACACCGATTGAACGGAAATATCAATGTTTCTTTTGAAGGTATTACCGCCGAGGCAATGCTGTTAAAGCTGGAGGAAGCGGGAATTTGTGCTTCTGCAGGGGCAGCTTGCCATGCCCTTAATCCCAACAGCAGGGTTTTAAGTGCAATCGGTTTATCGGAGGATAGAGCCCAGTGCTCGGTACGTTTTTCTATTAATGAAAACAACACCGACGATGAAATTGATTTTCTTTACAATACAATAAAAAAGATACTCTGAGTTTTGCTCGGAGTATCTTTTTGTTTATATAAGCTTAATAATATCTTCTACCGTTTCCGCAATATACGTGGCACCTGCCGTTTGCAATTCCTGCAAATCACCGTAACCAAAAAGCACACCTATTGAATCTATTTGGTTTTGTTTTGCACCGTTTATATCTTGTGCTCGGTCACCCACCATAACGGCATCACGGGAATTTTTGATATCGCAGCTTTTCATCGCATAAGCAATTACGTCGCACTTCTTATTTCGGATTTTATCCAAGGTGGCGCCTGCTACAAAATCGAAATACTTAAATATATCAAAATACTTCAGAATCTGCACCGCAAACACCTCCGGTTTGGATGTAGCAAGGATAATGCTCTTGCCTTGGCGTTTCAACTCACGCAACAAATCCTCCACACCTGAATATATTTGATTTTCAAAGATACCCTTTTCTTTGAAATATTCTCGGTAATACTCTACCGCTTTATCCGCCTCTTCATTTGAAAAGCCATAGTATTCTTTAAAGGAGTCTACAAGGGGCGGACCGATGAACTTATATAATTGTGTTTTATCTTCAACATTTATTCCAAATTTATTCAGTGCGTATGCTACGGAATTTGTTATCCCTTCACCGGGGTCGGTTAAAGTGCCGTCAAGGTCGAACAAAATATTTTTGTACATATAATACTCCTTTTCGCAAAAAACAACCTGCGGTTGTCCGCAGGTTGTTAATAACAATTTATGCCTTGCCGTTGCAGCCAAGTACGTTAACGAGCTTGTGCTTAACGAGTTCCTTGATGTTAGCACGAGCGGGGCTGAGGTACTGTCTGGGGTCAAAGTGTTCGGGAGACTGGTTGAAGTGTTCACGGATAGCAGCGGTCATAGCGAGACGAAGGTCAGAGTCGATATTGATCTTACATACTGCCATGGAAGCTGCCTTACGGAGCATATCTTCAGGAATACCGATAGCATCAGGCATTCTCCCGCCGTTAGCGTTGATGATGTCAACGTACTTGGGAATTACGGAAGAAGCGCCGTGGAGAACGATGGGGAAGCCGGGAAGACGCTTTTCAACTTCTTCGAGGATGTCGAAGCGGAGCTGGGGCTTCTGGCCGGGCTTGAACTTGTATGCACCGTGAGAAGTACCGATAGCGATAGCGAGAGAGTCAACGCCGGTCTTTTCAACGAATTCCTGAACCTGATCGGGATCGGTGTAGGAAGCGTCCTTTTCGGAAACGTTAACTGCATCTTCGATACCTGCAAGTCTGCCAAGTTCGCCTTCAACGGTAACGCCGTGAGCGTGAGCATATTCAACTACCTGACGGGTAAGAGCGATGTTATCTTCGAAGGAGTGGTGAGAGCCGACGATCATAACGGAGGTGAAGCCGCCGTCGATGCAGGACTTGCAGAGCTCGAAGGTGTCGCCGTGGTCGAGGTGGAGAGCGATGGGAAGACCGGTTTCTTCGATAGCAGCTTCAACGAGCTTTACAAGATAGGTATGGTTAGCATATTTTCTTGCACCCGAAGAAACCTGGAGAATAAGGGGAGCATTTTCTTCTTTTGCAGCTTC
>JAZSDB010000203.1:0-1516 GCA_045530975.1 Eubacteriales bacterium | reverse complement strand
CCGCTTGGCCTCCGACTTCGTGGAAAGGAGGAAGGACGGATGTCGTTTTTGGAGTACGGGTTTATGAAGCATGCGCTTCTTGCGATTTGTATTATTACGCCCCTGTTCGGCATTTTGGGAACTATGATTGTGAATAACCGTATGGCATTTTTTTCGGATGCATTGGGGCATTCGGCACTGACCGGTATGGCCATCGGTGTGGTGCTTGGCTTTACGGGAACGGATCTTCCGATGGTGTTGTTTGCATTGGTGTTTGCACTGGTACTGAATCATATGAAGCGGAAAAGCAATGCTTCTACCGACACGATTATTTCCGTGTTTTCTTCTTTGGGAACGGCGGTAGGTTTGGTGGTGCTCTCCAGAGGTGGCAATTTCTCCAAATATTCCGCCCTTTTGGTGGGTGATATTTTAAGTATCACAGGAAAAGAGATTATTTACCTGTTGGCGGTATTGTGTATTACGTTTGTGTTCTGGTTGTTTTGTTTTAATAAGCTTCACGTGGCCAGCGTGAACAAGAGTCTGGCGAAGAGCAAAGGTATTCCGGTGCATTTGATTGAGGACTTGTTTGCGGTACTTATTGCGGTCATTGTTATGTTGTCCATCAAATGGGTGGGAATTTTGTTAATCAATGCCCTTTTGATATTGCCGGTGGCGGCGGCTTCCAACATTGCTTCCAATATGCGGGAATATCATTTGTTTTCGGTGATTTTGTCTATGGCGGCCGGAATTATCGGCCTGGTGTTGTTTTTTTATTTGAATGCGGCAGGAGGGCCGATGATTGTAATTGTGGCTGCAGTGTTTTTTACGGTTACTTTTTTGGCAAAGCCCTTATTCCGGTCGTAGTATGGTTGGCGTTTGGCGGAAGAAGGTTGCAGAAATACTTTTATACGGGGGAGGTTTCTTATGGAAGACAAAAAGATTTATAAAAGGATTGTGGTGAATTTGCTTTTGACCATAACGGCAGTGGTGTTATGCGTGTTGTTTTTGGGCGATTTGCTGCGGTTCTTTTTGCCGTTTGTTATCGGTTTTTTCATTGCGGTGATTGCAAACCCGATGGTGCGGTTCCTGGAAAAGAAGATGAAGGTGAAGCGAAAATACGGCTCGGCGATTATCATTGTCTTTGTACTTGGTGCAGTGGTGGGACTGCTTTATTTGCTGGGGTATTTTCTGGTGAATGAAATTATCGACCTGGCGGAAAATCTGCCGGATTTGATGAAGGAAGCGCAGGCCCTTTTGAATGAGGTTATGGATTTTCTTCACGGATTTTATGATAGGCTGCCGGTGGGGGTACAGGGCTTCATTGATGGAATGGGCAATAAGCTGGATTCCTGGTTGGACAAGAATATGAAGGGAATTAATCTGCCGACTATCAGCCAGGCGGGAAGTTATGTGGGAAGCTTTGTGGAAGGTCTTTTGATTGCCATCATCTCTATTATTGCGGCATATTTCTTTATTGCGGACAGGGATAAGCTGGTAGAAGGGATTAAGAAGATTACGCCTCCTTCGGTACAGGAGT
>JAZSDB010000076.1:0-7063 GCA_045530975.1 Eubacteriales bacterium | reverse complement strand
TGATGTCCATCTTATTGACATAGCACATTCTGGGAACCTTGTACTTGTCAGCCTGTCTCCAAACGGTTTCAGACTGAGGTTCAACGCCGCCCTTTGCACAAAGAACGGTTACAGAGCCGTCGAGAACGCGGAGCGATCTTTCAACCTCTACGGTAAAGTCAACGTGGCCGGGGGTATCGATAATATTAATACGGTGGTTCTGCCAGAAGCAGGTGGTAGCAGCGGAGGTAATGGTGATACCGCGCTCCTGTTCCTGTTCCATCCAGTCCATCGTTGCGGAACCTTCGTGGGTTTCGCCGATTTTATGGGTTTTACCTGTGTAATACAGGATTCTTTCAGTTGTGGTCGTTTTACCCGCGTCTATATGAGCCATAATACCAATATTACGGGTAAGCTCAAGCGGAGTCTTTCTGGCCATATATTTTTCTCCTTGATTGAATAATGACGTCTATTACGCCGGTACGCGGATTAATAGCGATAGTGTGCAAAAGCCTTGTTTGCTTCTGCCATCTTGTGAGTGTCTTCCTTCTTCTTTACTGCACCGCCGGTACCGTTAACGGCATCGATGATTTCTGCAGCAAGGCGTTCGCTCATCTTACGGTCACTTCTGCTTCTTGCATAAGTGATGAGCCAACGAAGACCGAGAGTCTGTCTTCTGTCGGGGCGAACATCCATAGGAACCTGGTAGTTGGAACCGCCACGACGTACTGCCTTAACCTCGAGAGCAGGCATAATATTTTCGAGAGCTTTCTTGAACTGCTCGAGAGGATCGTTGCCTGTCTTTGTTTCGATGATAGCAAATGCGTCGTAAACAATCTTCTGGGCGATGGACTTCTTACCGTCGTACATAATGTTGTTGATCAACTTAGTAACGAGCTGAGAGTTATACATCGGATCCGGAAGAACTTCTCTTTTAAAACCATGTACTCTTCTGGGCACTTTACTTCCCTCCTTCATAAAGATAGCGTTTTACGCTTCAATGAATTCACAGGTACTCGAAAATTTTATTTCCGTTAGTGCCGATATATATGAATTTCTTCGTATCAGCACGAGGAAAACGAAATTGTCGTTCCTGAATTTTTGCCTAATTATTTCTTAGGCTTCTTTGCACCGTATTTAGAACGGCTCTGGTTTCTGTTGGCAACGCCCTGAGTATCGAGCTTGCCGCGGATGATGTGGTAACGCACACCGGGAAGGTCCTTTACTCTACCGCCCCTGATAAGAACAACAGAGTGTTCCTGAAGGTTGTGACCTATACCGGGGATGTAAGCAGTTACTTCAAGACCGTTGGTAAGTCTTACTCTGGCGATCTTTCTCTGCGCAGAGTTAGGCTTCTTAGGAGTCTTGATAGCGACCTTAGTGCAAACACCTCTCTTCTGGGGGCTGGCAAGATCAGTCGCAACGTTCTTGATCGAGTTGGTACCCTTCTGAAGAGCAGGAGATTTGGACTTGTAGGTCTTGTCCTGTCTGCCGTGCTTTACCAATTGGTTGAATGTAGGCATTGTTTTCCTCCTTTCACGAAATTTTGCAACATTATGATTATATTATAACAAAATTGCAATGTCAATAGTTTTTTCACTCATTTTCGTGATTTTCAAGGCATTTTATTGGATATTTTCTATAATATCCCTTTCACTGTCGGTTATACTGTTTCGGTAATAACCGCAGTGGGCACATCCACGCCTGCCATGGTGGCAAGGTCCTTTGATGTGTAACGGGTTTCCAGCTCAACTTCGGGATGCTCTGCCAGTTCCCTTTTTATGTTTTCGGAAAACACAAAATCGGCATCACCGGCAAGGAAAACCTTAAGGGCTTTACCGCGGCGAACCAATTTCAAAAACTGATTATATCCCGCAACCCTTTTTCGCTGGCCTGAACTGTCGCTCATTTTTAATATCCTTTCACTTATGTTTAATCGGGCGTGTATTTTGAAACACACGCCCGATTGTTATTATTGCTTTTTTGCGTTTGGCGGAAAATTATTCGCCGTCGTAAACGCCTTCGGTAACAGTGTCGCCGGTGTCAACCTGAACCTCACGATACTGCTTCATACCGGTACCTGCGGGGATAAGCTTACCGATAAGAACATTTTCCTTCAAGCCGAGAAGAGGATCCTTCTTACCCTTGATAGCTGCTTCTGCAAGAACCTTTGTGGTTTCCTGGAAGGAAGCTGCGGAAAGGAAGGAATCGGTAGAAAGAGATGCCTTGGTAATACCGAGAAGCTGAGGAGTACCCTCTGCGGGAATCTTGGGTGTTTCCTCGGGATGCTCGGCATTGTATGCTTCAATGGCCTTGTTAGCCGCATAAAAGTCCGAAACGTCTGCCAAGGAGCCCACAAGAAGCTCGGTATCTCCGCTGGAATCAATTCTGATCTTACGTGTCATCTGACGGGCGATAACCTCGATATGCTTATCGGCAATTTCAACCGCCTGCAAACGGTAAACACGCTGGATTTCCTTGATGATATATTCGTAAACTGCGTCCAAATCCTTAATACGGAGAATATCGGAAGGACATTCGGTGCCGTCGGTGAGCTTCTGGCACTTAACAACCTTGGAGCCCGGTTCAACGGCAATCTTGGTGAGAAGAGGCACGCCTGTTGCTTTTTCTTCGCCGGTTTCATCGTCACGAACGATAAGCTGCTTGGTCTTCTTGCTTTCTTCAACACGGAAGGTACCGTTGTATTCTGCAAGAACTGCAGTCTTCTTAGGTCTTCTGGCTTCGAAAATTTCTTCAACTCTGGGAAGACCCTGTGTAATATCGCCGCCCGCTACACCACCGGAGTGGAAGGTTCTCATAGTAAGCTGAGTACCGGGTTCACCGATAGACTGTGCGGCAATAATACCAACTGCTTCACCCATATTAACCTGCTTGCCGCTGGTCATATCGGCACCGTAGCAGTGTGCGCATACACCGTGTTTTGCACGGCAATTGATAAGAGAGCGGATCTGAACACGTTCGATGCCCGCGGCAACGATTGCCTTCACCTGATCCTCGTTGATCATAGTATCATCGGGAACGATAACCTCACCGGTGGTAGGATGAACCACATCACCGAGAGTATATCTGCCTATAAGACGGTCTTCGAAGGGTTCGATAACCGCTTCCTTGCCGCCGGGAAGTACATCCACAATACGGCTTACCCACAAGCCCTTGTCTGTGCCGCAGTTAACCTCACGGATGATAACATCCTGAGAAACGTCAACAAGACGACGGGTAAGGTAACCGGAGTCTGCAGTACGGAGTGCGGTATCGGCAAGACCCTTTCTCGCACCACGGGCCGCGGTGAAGTATTCGAGAATCTTCATACCCTCGCGGAAGTTTGCTTTAATAGGCATTTCGATGGTTTTACCGGTTGCGGAAGCCATAAGACCACGCATACCTGCCAGCTGTCTGATCTGCTTGATAGAACCACGGGCACCGGAAAGTGCCATCATATTGATAGGATTGTAGTTGTCAAGGTTTTTCTGAAGAGCGGTTGCAACGTCCTTGGTACATTCATCCCAAACCGAAACAACTCTCTGGCTTCTTTCCTCATCGGAAAGTAAGCCCTTGCGGTAAAAGTCGGTAATAATATCAACCTTTTGTTCCGCAGCTTCCAACAGACCTGCCTTTTCGGGAGGAATGGTCATATCGTAAACCGAAATGGTGATAGAACCTCTGGTGGAATATTTGAAGCCCTGTGCCTTCATCTTATCGAGCACTTCGCAGGTAACAGCGTTGCCGTGATGCTTAATGCAACGGTCAACGATGGTAGAAAGCTCACTGCTGGTGGTTACAAAGTCAACCTCGAGCTTGAATGCATTTTCGGGCTTACTTCTGTCAACAAAGCCAAGGTCCTGAGGAATGGGATCATTGAAGATAAGGCGTCCGAGAGTGGTCTCGGTAATACCGGTCTTCATTTCTCCGTTGATTTCCTTGGTTACGCGAACCTTAATCTTGGCATGGAGACCCAACTGGCCGTTTTCGTATGCCATGATGGCCTCATCCTTGCTGCCGAAGTACTTGCCTTCGCCGGGCTCGCCCTCTTTATCGAGAGTGAGGTAGAAGGAGCCGAGAACCATGTCCTGAGAAGGAACGGTAACAGCGTGACCGTTAACCGGCTTCAAAAGGTTGTTGGGAGAAAGCATAAGGAATCTTGCCTCTGCCTGAGCTTCGGCGGAAAGGGGAACGTGTACAGGCATCTGGTCACCGTCGAAGTCGGCGTTGAACGCAGAGCATACAAGGGGATGGAGCTTAATAGCTCTACCCTCTACAAGGATGGGCTCGAAGGCCTGAATGGAAAGACGGTGAAGTGTAGGAGCACGGTTCAAAAGAACGGGATGGTCCTTGATAACAACTTCGAGAGCGTCCCAAACCTCGGGGTTGGCACGTTCAACACGCTTCTTTGCATCCTTGATATTGGAGGATTTGCCGGTGGCAACCAACTGCTTCATTACGAAGGGCTTGAAAAGCTCCAAAGCCATTTCCTTGGGAAGACCACACTGGAAAATCTTAAGCTCGGGACCTACAACGATAACGGAACGGCCGGAATAGTCAACACGCTTACCCAAAAGGTTCTGTCTGAAACGGCCCTGCTTACCGCGGAGCATTTCGGAGAGAGATTTGAGAGGACGGTTGTTGGGTCCGGTTACAGGTCTGCCGCGACGGCCGTTATCAAACAGCGCATCCACCGCTTCCTGAAGCATTCTCTTTTCGTTGCGGATGATTATATCCGGTGCCTGAAGCTCCATAAGCTTCATAAGACGGTTGTTACGGTTGATAACACGACGGTAAAGGTCGTTGATATCGGAGGTAGCAAATCTACCGCCGTCCAGCTGCACCATAGGACGGATTTCGGGAGGAATAACAGGGAGCGCATCGAGAATCATCCATTCGGGGCGGTTGCCGGAAAGACGGAAGGCCTCTACAACCTCCAAGCGCCTGATGTCACGCACCTTTCGCTGGCCCTGTGCTGTAAGAAGCTCCTTCTTGAGCTTTTCGGATTCTGCCTCAAGGTCGATTTCGGAGAGAAGCTTCTTAATAGCTTCCGCACCCATACCTGCCTTGAAATCGTCTTCATATTTTTCACGGTATTCTCTATACTGCTGTTCGGTAAGAAGCTGATTCTTTCCGAGAGGAGTTTCGCCGGGATCGGTTACTATATACTGAGCAAAATAGAGAACCTTTTCCAAAACCTTGGGAGAGAGGTTGAGCAAGAGACCCATTCTGGAGGGTATTGCTCTGAAATACCAGATGTGGGAAACGGGCGCCGCCAATTCAACGTGGCCCATTCTTTCGCGGCGAACACGGCTGGTGGTTATTTCAACACCGCACTTTTCGCAGATTTTTCCCTTATAGCGGGCACCTCTTTTATACTTACCGCAGTGACATTCCCAGTCCTTGGTCGGGCCAAAAATTCTTTCGCAGAAAAGGCCGTCTCTTTCGGGCTTAAGTGTGCGGTAATTGATGGTCTCGGGCTTTTTAACTTCGCCGTAGGACCAAGATCTAATCATATCGGGAGAGGCAAGACCAATTTGTATGGACTCAAATTCAATATTGTTTTCCATTATATCGCATCTCCTTTTAATTATTCATCAAAATTTTCGGATTCGTCATAAACGAATACTTCTTCGATACCGAGGTCGTCCTCTTCGGGAGCTTCGGGAACTACGGGCTCGAGGGCGCTGAGCTCATCATCATACATAACATCATCGCCGTTTTCGAGGACGCTCTTACCGAGCTCTTCCTCACTGAACTTTCTTTCATCGGGTCCGTCGTCATCATCGGAGTAATCCTTGAGAGGAATTTCGTTATCGTTCTTATCCAGAACACGAACATCCAAAGCGAGAGACTGAAGCTCCTTGGCAAGAACCTTGAAGGAGGCGGGAACACCGGGAGTTGGGATATTCTGTCCCTTAACGATGGCCTCGTATGCCTTCACACGGCCCTTGATATCATCGGACTTAACGGTAAGAATTTCCTGCAAGGTATATGCAGCACCGTATGCTTCCAGTGCCCAAACTTCCATTTCACCGAAACGCTGGCCGCCGAACTGAGCTTTACCGCCCAGGGGCTGCTGTGTAACGAGGGAGTAGGGACCGGTGGAACGAGCGTGAATCTTATCGTCAACCAAGTGGTGGAGCTTAAGGAAGTACATATAACCAACGGTAACAGGGTTATCGAAGGGCTGACCGGTACGTCCGTCGTAAAGAACGGTCTTACCGTCAACTACCTTGATAAGGTTCTGTTCACGCATTGCATCGAACTCTTCCTTATTTTCGGAAATCCATTCGGGAAGAAGCTTTTCGATATGCTTCTTGCCGGTGGCTTCGTCTTCAACCTCTTTATAAATTGCCTTACCTTCGTAATTTTCGTCATAACGGAGATCACGGTATACATTGGCCATTGCAAGGCATTCTTCAATGTTCTTTTCATTTGCGCCGTCAAATACAGGCGTCATAACCTTCCAGCCCAATTCCTTGGCGGCACGGCCCAAGTGGACCTCCAATACCTGACCGATGTTCATACGGGAAGGTACGCCGAGGGGGTTGAGGACGATATCAAGAGGAGTACCGTCTGCGAGGAAGGGCATATCTTCGCTGGGAAGTATGCGGGAAATTACACCCTTGTTACCGTGACGGCCCGCCATCTTATCGCCCACAGAGATCTTTCTCTTCTGAGCAATATAAACTCTGGCAACCTTGATAACACCGGGAGCAAGAATATCGCAATCATCACGGGAGAATACCTGAACGTCAACAACGATACCGGATTCGCCGTGAGGAAGCTTGAGAGAGGTATCACGTACTTCTCTTGCCTTTTCACCGAAGATGGCACGGAGCAATCTTTCCTCGGCGGTGAGCTCGGTTTCGCCCTTGGGAGTTACCTTACCTACAAGAATATCGCCGGAGTGAACCTCTGCACCGATACGGATGATACCGTCGGCATCCAAATCACGGAGAGCATCTTCACCAACGTTGGGAAGCTCTCTGGTGATTTCTTCCGGACCGAGCTTGGTATCTCTGGATTCGCAGTAGTATTCTAAGTCGGATCGTAGCCATGTCGTTCTGTGAGCCAAGGA